>DFWB01000245.1:468-14239 GCA_002380675.1 Akkermansiaceae bacterium UBA4145 | reverse complement strand
TTCAAACTGGAAGATATTTATCACGCCTACTACGGCAGCGTAGCCTCCTACCAGCATCAGGGCCCGGCGTGGCGGAAGTGGATGGAGAAAATGCACCCCGGCTTTGTGAACTCCCAGAATACCGATGGGTCCTGGAATACGGGCGGTGGACACGGAGGGCAGATGGGAAAGGTCATCGTCACCGCGTTGGTGACCTTGTGCCTGGAAGCGCATTATCGCTATAGCCCGCTCTACGGACTGGGTTGGGAACCCGATGCCGACGGCCCCACTGGCACCAGTAGGGACCTCGCCGAACTTGCGGACACCCCTCTGTTCCGTCATGCGAGATTCCTCGAGGATATCAGTTCTCCGGCCAACGATACTGGTCCTGTCCTGACCGACCATGGTGACTTTCTCTACTTCTCCTCGGAACGAGGCGGAGGAGAGGGAGAATCAGATCTCTGGCGATCCCGCCTCGGGCGAACAGAAGCCAACAAGTATGGCCAGCCCAGCAACCTTGGGCCTGAAGTCAACGGGAGTGGTAATGAAACCAATCCTGCCGTTCGCAATGCCGGGTTCCACCTGCTCTTCAATTCTGATCGTGCCGACAACGGAAATGCCCTCTACAGCGCTCGGAGTAAGCGCGTGGTCCGCCGATTCGACCTCACCAAGATACCCGACCTGAACTGGATCATGGGCAATCTCCTCTGGATTCTCCTCCTCCTCGCCTCTCTGACAGGCTTTGTCTGGCTCACCAAGCGAGCTCTTTCAGCGAGTAAGCATTCGCCTTCCCTACCCCTGCCCGACGACACACCTGCTGATCCAGCCTCCTAGCCCTAACCCAGGCAGATGGCCATGTCCGAACCCGATCAACAGAAACCCAAAGAACTCCCAGAAAGCAAGCCGCCTTCCATGGCGCGTTGGCTCCTACCCCTTGCCGCTCTTGCCGTCATGCTCGGGGTCGGACTCCTGCTCCACGGAAAACTACGGAAGGAGATCTGGTCTTACTTCACTGACGACCAGGGAACCCGGGTGGAAGTTCAGGACGGTAGGGAGCGATATATCCTCTGGCAGGATCCCAGGCAGAACCTCTTCGAGGAAGAAGGGTCCACTCAGGAGCCAGATCCCATCAACCAGGCTTCCGGCCGCCTCGAGGCCGCCTTCTCTCCCGATGGCATCCGCATGATTCTGGTCCGGACCGATCTCGAGACCCGCCAGGCCGACCTCTACCAGTCGACCTGGAACGGGAGAATCTGGACTCGTCCTGCCGGCCTGGCCTCTCTCAACACGGCATCCAACGAGCGAGGGCCCGCCTTCTCCCACGACGGAAGATATCTCTATTTCAGCTCCGATCGCGCGGAAGGCCAAGGAGGTGATGATATTTATGTGGCCCGCTGGGATGGCCGGGCATGGACCGGGGTGGAGGCCCTCGGAACCACGATCAACTCCCCTGCCCGGGAAACTGGGCCCGCTCCCACCGCCGACGGCAAGCGACTGTACTTCTCCTCTAACCGTGCTGGTGGAAATGATATTTTCGTGTCGCAGCGCATAGAGGAGGCACCTCTCGTGGTTTCGGAACCTGATAGGGAGCAGGCGCCCGGAGCCAACAACGAGAAGGCTTCCATACAACCAGAAAATCCCTTGCCGAACTGGTCTCTTCCTCCCCTGCCACGGTTCAGCAACGCAGAGACGGCTGACCATCTCAACTCCAGTGCCGAGGATCTTCAGACCGCCCTTACACGACGCGGAGATCATGTCTTCTTCGCCTCGGACCGTGACCGTAGTAATGAAACCGGATTTGGAGTCTACTTTAGCCGTGTCATCGACGGGGAGGCTCTTCCCCCGGAACGAGTGGATCTGTATCTCAATGAAGGGAATATGACCGATCCGGCGGTCCGCATGGAAGGGTTCGATCTTCTTTTCAGCACCAAGCCCGAAGCTGAATCCGGGAACGAGGGGTTCAAGCTCTACCGTTCCACCACCCGGGAGGTAGTTGGCTATACCAATCTTGACCGGTGGGAATCCTTCAAGGATCTACTGAAGGGTATTGGTTTGTGGATCCTCCTTGGCCTCCTCGCCCTCGCCGCTCTTCTCTACCTTCTGGAAAGCTGGCAGGACCTCACCAACCTTTTCCACAAGTGTCTGGCTGGCTCGGCCGCAGTCCATCTCGTCATTCTCCTGCTTCTCGCGGTCTGGTTGATCGCAAAGGAGGTTGGGGGTGAGGAACCTCAATCACCTGAAATCACGGTCAGTATCGAAGCCCTCATGGAGGAGGAAATTGCTCTTGAAAGCGAACCCGAGCAGGCCGAGATCGCGGAGACCAAGGAACTCGTGATGACGGAGAAATTCGAAAGCGACTTTAAGATTCCCGTCTTTAAGCCACAGGAAAACACCAAGGTGGTTCCCGTTGTTACCCAGACCTCTCGTTCTTCTCTGGTTCCCAGTGTCCGTCCTTCCAAACTCAACGAATCCGAGTCCGAACAGGAACAGACTCAGCCCACCAAGGAACTCACCGTTTTAACCGCTCTGCCCGAGACCTTCCTGCCCGAACCTGAAGACCCAACTCTTGAGGAGGAGCAGGTCACCGACCAGCAGCTTGCCGAAAAGCCCGCCGACCCCACGGACGCAGAATTCAAGCCTACCGAATCGCTCGATCAGGTGCAACCCGAGCAAGCCAGAGAGCGCGCTATCGCCGACACCGCGGTCGACAACGAATCCCAAGTAAAGGATGTCTCGCAAACAGATTCAGCGCCGCAGACTGCCGACACTGGCGGCGAAACCGTGAATGCTCATCGCGGCCTCGAGGCCCTCGGCGCTCCTCCCGAGCTCGATGGTGCCGGCGACGCGATTACCAACCTGCTCAACCTTCCCGGAGATGATCAGACCAATGATCCTCTCATCCCTGAAAAGCTGGCAACCCCCAAGAACGATCTCGATGCCCGGGCTATCACCAAGCTCATGACCAAGCGCCGTGGGAGACCATCGCCTGAAACCATCGAACAACTGGGAGGATCGGATGCCACCGAGCGTGCCATTGGCTCCGCTCTGGAATGGCTTGCTCGCAATCAGGAGGGAGATGGCCGCTGGGACATGCGCAAACATGGCGCCAATGGAGACTTCGATACCGCGGGGGCTGGACTGGCTCTCCTCTGTTTTTACGGCTGGGGAGAAACACACAACAAGGGAGGAAAGTATCAGGCCAACGTCAAACGGGCCCTCGAGTGGCTTCTCAAGCAGCAGAAGGAGGATGGAGATCTAAGGGGAGGAGGACGGATGTATTGTCATGGGATCGCGGCCATCGCTCTTTGTGAAGCCTATGGGTTTACCAAGGATCCGAAGCTGAAGGAGCCCGCCGAGAGGGCTATCGCGCTTATCGTCGCATCCCAGAGCCCCAGCAAAGGTGGGTGGCGCTACAATCCTGCCAACGCACAGGGCAAGCCCAGTGACGACTCTGATCTTTCTGTGACCGCTTGGCAGTACATGGCCCTGCACAGCGCGCGCCTCGCAGGGCTGGAAGTTTCCGACGAACCCTTCATACGGGCCCAGAAATACATGGCCTCGGTATCCTCCGGAACGCATGGCGGACTCTATGCCTATACGGGAGGAGGCCCCAATCCCGCCATGACCGCCAGCGGGATGTTCTGCCGGCAGCTCGACCTCGTTCCTCCTACAGACCCCCGTATGGCTGAGGGCGCCGAATACCTCGGGCGTCACAAGTTCAACAACAACCCCGATTACTATTACGTCTACTACGCCACCTTGGCTCTCTACCAACATCAGGGGCCTGTCTGGAAGGAGTGGAACGACAAACTCAAGGATACCTTTCCCCGGATCCAGAACAAGATCGGCAACAACCGGGGGAGCTGGGATCCGGGCGGCCGGCATGCCAATGCTGGAGGCCGTGTGGTCTCCACCACCCTTTCGGTCCTCAGCCTGGAAGTCTACTACCGCCTCCTGCCCATGTATGGATTCCGGGGCGCAAGCGACTTGCCCGACGCCAAGAAAAGAGGGCAGTAGAATAAGTCCTCACACAGAGGCTTGCCCTGTATGAACGCGGTATCGAGCCTCGCGCTCAGTGCGCCTTGACTTTGATATTGCGCACCCAGAAGGGCTGTCCGTGATCTTGAATCGCAATCTTCCCCTTCTCAGCCAGCTTCTTGTTGGGACGCTTCTTGCCCACAAGATCCAGTTCATCCTGAACCTTCTTACCGTTGAGAACCACGGTAAGCTTGTTGTCCTTGAGCGTCACCACCATCCGGTTCCATTCACCCGGCTTCTTGGCGGCATTGACAAGCGGCCCCGCGGTCTGAATCACACCGCCCAGATCGTGCGGCCCGAGCTTCTTCTTTCCGAAACAGTCGAGGATCTGAACCTCAAACCCGTGGGCCGTGGCATCCGACTCGTCGTAGATTCGGAAGTAGAGCCCCGAGTTTCCTCCCTTGGGATGCTTATACTCAAAATCAATGGTGAAATCCTTGTAGTCCTCCTTGAGCCAGAGGTAGGACCCGTAACGCGTCCATCCCCGCTCCCCCGGACGCGGATCGAGGTAGAGAGACCCATCCTCCTGGATTTTCCAGTTTCCCTCCGTCTTGATATTGGAGAGGTCCTTCCCGTCATAGATGGTCTTGAACTCGTGGTGGTCGGCTAGGACACAGGTCCCTGGGATAAGAGCGGCGACAAGGGCGAGAAGAGCTGGTTTCATGATCCTTCGAGCTAGCAACAAATCAGTGGGCCTCGAAAGCAGAAACTGCCCCCCGATCCGATGACAGGAGGCGAAATCCGTTCTCTTCCTAAGCCTTATTCTACTACTCACGGGGGTCTCATGGTTCTGCTCACCTTGGCCCTGTCTCTGGCCAGGCAGAGAAAATCCGCCCCGCAAGCCCCCGAAGCGATACCCTGGCATCTCGTTGCCGCCGGCCTGCCCCCTGTAGTTGAGGGCCTACGCTCTCAGGATCCAACGGACCAGAGAGTAAGCCGATTGAGGTCCTTGATAAGAATCTTGCTGTCCAGAAGGACCGGGGGAGCCCAGGTCTGGTCAGGGGCCACCCGATATGCCGCCCGGGCCCGGTAGCCCGCCGGATCCGCCGCAATGATGCGGAGTTCTCCATTGGCCCGGAGGGCCGCCACATGACCCTCGAGGGCGAGAAAGGCCACGTTCTGCCCGATCCTCCCTTCGCTGAGCCAGCGGATCGTCCCATCCCGGGGATCGAGACAGAAAATCTGCCCCATCTTGAAATGCGACATTCCATAGAGGTGATCCCCGTTGATGACCGCCGTGCTCATGTCGAGTGCCACCTTGCGCTGGTGCCAGAGGCGGTTCACCGACCACTTGCCGTTCTTCAGGAGCGGCTCCAGGCACTTAATGCCCCGGTTCTCTCCCCCGAGCAGGATCCGCCCCTTGTGGAAGACCGGCGTAGGCATGTTCTGATTATGACTCCGGTGGGGGGCGGGATACTCCCAGAGCAACTTCCCGGTCCTGCTTTCCACTCCTGCAAGGGTCTCGTGGTTCCACTGCACCACCTGTCGCACTCCCGCAATCTCCACAAGAAGCGGTGAGGAATACGAGGTGCCATGCTCCCCCTGCGTCCACACTTCCTGACCTGATTTCACGTCAAAGGCCATGAGCGCACCCACCCCGTCATTTCCAAGGTGCACGATAAGACGGTCCCCATCCACGATGGGCGAGGTGGAGACGCCCCAGTTGGGCTGGTTTCCCTTCTCCCACTTTCCCCGGTAATCCTTGCGCCAGAGCAGGCTACCACTTTCCACGTCCCAGGCGTGGATCATCCCGGTGATACTCAGGGTAAAGAGGCGTCCATCGGCCATCACCGGACAGGACTTCGGCCCTTTCCCATGACGCTCTCCTCCCCCACCGATCTTGAAGGGGTTCTTATAACTTTTGCGCCAGATCTGTTTTCCACTCGCCAGATCAATACACCAGACCACCTCTTCCTCACCCTGGCGGGCATGTTGGTAGATGCGCTGCCCCTCGACCAAGGGCGTGCCATAGCCTGCTCCAACCTCTACGCTCCACTCCTTCTTTAGTTGTTTCGGCCAACGGGCCGGAATCTTGAAATGCTCTACCCAGCCATCACGCTGGGGACCCAGCAGCCCGGGCCACACTAGGTCAGCCGCAGGGAGGACCGGAATGAGAGCCCCTGCGAGGGCAAGCAACAGGAAATTTCTCATGGCCCTCTCTTCCTAGGCCATCTGCTCTCCCGGGGCGAGTTTCAAGTTTACACGGCTGACCACCTGACGAAAAGAGCGTCCAAATGCTCTTTTGCCTTCGGCTTGCCGCCCGGGCTGGGGCAGGATGTCTCCATGATCAGGAACGTTCTGGCCCTCCTCTCGCTCGTTCTCACGGTTCTTCCCCTCGCACAAGCCGGTGAGTTCAAGGCCCTCTTCCCCAAGGACGGCATTCCCAAGGGCTGGGTGGTGCGAGCTTGGTCTGATGTCTCCAAGCCCGGCCCAGAAGGCGCCCAGTGGGTGGTAGAAAAGGGAGTCCTGAACGGAGGCGGAGCCCGGGGGTCCTGGTTGATCAGTGAGGCGGATTACTCCGACCTCGAATTGCAGTTCGAGTTCAAGCTCGGGCCCCAAGGTAACAGTGGTTGCGCCCTGCGCTCCCCGGCCTCTGGAGACCCCGCCTTCGACGGTCTGGAGCTCCAGATGGCAGATTATCGCTACAACACCAAGGCCGCGGAGTCCGAACTAACCGGAGGACTCTACCGCGCCCTCGCACCCCGCAAGCAGGTCTACAGGCCGGAAAAGTGGAACCGCTACATGATCACCCTCAAGGGGCCGCAAGTCAAAGTTGTGCTCAATGGCACGGTGATCCTCGATCATGACCTTTCAAAGGAGGGTTCCATTATCAAGAGGCACAATGGCAAGGATGCTCCGGCTCTCCGGGATCGTCCTCGCAGGGGCCGGATCGGCTTCCAGAACCTGAGCCGCGGAGGCTCTCCGGTCCTGATACGCAACGCTCGAATCAGGACGACTAGGTAGCCCCTACCATCTCTCTCATGAACTCCCTTCCCATTGGCGTATTTGACTCAGGCATCGGCGGTCTCACCGTCGTCAACGCCATCCAGAAGCACCTCCCCAACGAAGATCTTGTCTATGTTGGCGATACCGCCCGGGTGCCCTACGGCTCTCGGAGTCCCGGCACGGTCATCGACTACGCGACCCAGATCGCGACTTACCTTGAGGACACTGGAGTGAAGGAGATTCTTATCGCCTGTAACACAGCTTCCGCAGTCGCCCTGGAGATCGTGGCGGCCCAGACCTCTCTCCCAGTCTCCGGAGTAATCGTGCCCGGTGCCGGGGCCGCGGTGGAACTCAACGAATCGGGGCCCATCGGGGTCATCGCCACCCGCGCTACCATTACGAGTGGCGCCTACCAAAATGCCATCCAGCAAATCCAGCCCGATACTGAGGTAATATCGGTTGCTACTCCCCTCTTGGTTCCCCTGATCGAGGAGGGCTGCATGGATGAGCCTTTCACCCTTGAGGTGCTGCAGCACTACGTCCGTCCCTCCCGCCTTAGCGAATGCGACTCCCTCATTCTAGGTTGCACCCACTATCCCCTGCTGGCGGAACAGATTTCCAGAGTCTTTGAAAAACCCGTAGCAGATACCCCCACCGCCACCGCCCTTGCCCTTGCTAAGAATCTGGATCAGCGCAATGCCCGCAACGAACCCAACCGTGAAGGCTCTCTCTCTATTCTCCTTACCGACGACGCAGACCGCTCTCTCGGAATCGTTTCACGTCGTCTCGGGGTGCGTATCACGGAAACAAAAAAGATCGGCCTCTCCGAACTCGCAGCTCCAGAAATCCGAGCGTCCCGCTCTTAAAGCGCATGAAGCACTTTTTTATTCTCTTCCTCGCACTATTCCCCTTTTGCCTCTCCGCGCAGGAAACCCCCAACCTCGTCCTCATCTTCATCGATGACATGGGCTATGGCGACATTGGCCCCTTCGGCTCCAAGCTCAACCGCACACCAAACCTCGACCGCATGGCCAAGGAGGGCCGCAAGCTCACCAGTTTCTACGCCGCCCCGGTGTGCTCGGCCTCGCGCGCACAATTAATGACCGGCTGTTACGCGCCCCGAGTGGGCGTGCCCGGCGTATTTTTTCCGGCTGGCCGCAACGGGCTCAACCCGGAGGAGCACACCGTAGCCGACTACCTCAAGGAACTCGGCTACGCTACCATGTGTGTGGGCAAGTGGCATCTTGGAGATCAACGGGAATTCTTGCCCACGCGCCACGGCTTCGACGGCTACTTTGGTATTCCCTACTCCAATGACATGGGCCGCACCGCCACCGCGAATGGCAAGCGCGTTCATCCTTTGATGCGGGACGAAAAGGTCGCGGAACTCCTCGAGGATGAAGGCCAGCGCCGCGTCACTCGCGAATACACCGCGGAGGCCGTGAAATTCATGGAGGCCAGTCACAAGCAGGGCAGGAACTTTTTCCTCTACCTCCCCCACACTGCCATGCATGTGCCGCTCTATCCCCATCCTGATTTTTCCGGGAAATCAAGAAATGGCACCTACGGCGACTGGGTGGAGGAAGTCGACTGGAGCGTCGGGCAAGTGCTCAACACCTTGGAACGGCTGAAGGTCGCAAAAAACACCCTTGTTCTCTTTACCAGCGATAACGGCCCATGGGCTTCCAAGGGTAAGGCCGGCGGGGTATCCGGCCCCTTGCGCGGCAGCAAAGGGTGCACCCTGGAGGGAGGTGTGCGGGAACCCACCATCGTCTGGTGGCCCGGAACCATTGCTCCCGGCACTGAATCTGCCGGCATCGCTGGTACTACTGATGTGCTCCCCACTTTTGTTTCCCTGGCTGGCGGCGAGGTTAAAAAAGACATTAAGATTGATGGCATGGACCTCTCGGCATGGATGCTCGGCAAAACCGAGGCCTCCCCACGGGATACCTGGCATTATTTTCAAGGCTCGAGATTGCAGGCGATCCGGCAGGGGCCATGGAAACTAGCACTCACGGCTCAATCTCTCGGCATGGGAATTCGCCAGCGCGATCCGGACCTGGCCACGGGGAGGCGCCTCTATAATCTGGAAACCGAAATAGGAGAAATGACCGACCTCGCGGAGGAGAACCCCGACATTGTGGAGAAACTGGAAACACTGGCGGATCAGATCACCACCGAAATTTCCGCTAACAAACGACCAGCGGGCACGGTGTCAAACCCGGTAACTCTTTATCCTACCAGCCGCAAGCAACCTGCCAGAAAAGCAAGGAAGACCATCAACCCCATCAGCTGGGACAAGGTGAAAATGGGCGATACCTACGCCAGCTCCTCGCTCCCTGATATGGCCGGCAAACCCTTCTCTATTCAGGCTACCGTTGAGATCGAGTCGGGCCAAAACCCCAATGGTGTGATCCTGGCCCATGGAGGCTCCGCGGTGGGTTACGTCCTCTACGCCAAGGATGACCGCCTCTTTTTTTCCATTCGCGGCGGCACCCCCGTCTTCCAGAAGGTCACCTTTCCCTCACCCGGAGACAAAATGAAGATCCTCGCCTCCCTAAGCGGAGAAACGCTCTCCATCCGGGTTGGTGGACAATCAGTTGAAGTAAAATCGCCCGGCCTCCTGAGCAGGCACCCTCAGGAGAGTCTCTGCATCGGGCATGATGATGCAAATCCGGTAGACCCTGGTGCCCCCCGGAGCCGTATAAATGGCTCTCTGTCGGCCTTGAAGGTGATCATCAGATAGGTTTCTCAGCTCGCGAGGGCCCTCATTATCCCACCTCTTTTACGGCCCTGCCCAGCGCCGCGCAGGCCTCGGCAATCTCTGCCTCCGTACTACACAGGGGCGGCATCATGACAATGGTATCTTTGATCGGACGGGTAAGTAACCCGTGGGCACGAGCGGCGCTACAGACCCGCTCTCCCATCCGCTCCCCGGCAGAAAAGCGTTTTCCACTCTCCTGCCGCAACTCGAGCCCGGCAATGAGCCCGCATTGGCGCACCTCGTGAACGGAAGAATGCGTAATGGCTCTCAACCCCTGCGCGAGGGCCTCCACCCGTGCAGGAAGCTTCTCCAGCACGCGGTCTTCCTCGAAGACCCTCAGACTCGCAAGAGCCGCCGCGCAACCAAGCTGATTCGCAGTATAACTGTGTCCGTAGTTGAGTGTGCGCTCCCGGCCCCCAAGAAATGCATCGAAAACCCGACCTGTCGTCAGGGTTGCAGCAAGGGGAAGGTATCCTCCGGTAAGGCCTTTGGCCAGGCAGAGAAAGTCCGGAATCACCTTTTCCTGCTGACAGGCAAACATGGTCCCGGTGCGCCCAAAGCCCGTCATGACCTCGTCGAGAATCAGGTGCACCCCATGCCTGTCACACCAGGAACGGATTTCTGCCAGTTGCCCCGCTGGCCACGGCCTCATTTCGTTCACTCCCTGGATGAGAGGCTCCAGGACGATTGCTGCGGCCCGGGCCACTTCCTCAGCCGGGAGAGCACGTAGATCTGCAAGGGAAGTCACCCTCGTGGCACGAAACCCAAAGCTACGGAAACGATCGAAAAAAAACGATACCCCTCCCAGCGATGCCGCTCCCATGGTGTCCCCATGATACGCATTCTCGAAGGCGATAAATCCCACGCGCTCCTGCTCACCAGATTGCTGCCGAAACTGGATTGCCATTTTCACTGCGACTTCTACTGCGGTTGACCCATCATCAGAAAAAAAGACGCGCTCCAAGCTGCCGGAAGGAAAAAACGCCGTCAGCCTCTTCGCCAGTTCCGCCGCCCGGGGGTTGCCGAATCCAAGGAACGAGGTATGGGCTACCTCATCGAGCTGCGTCCTCAGGGCCGCATCGATACGGGGATGTCGATGCCCATGAATATTCGTCCAGATACTTGAGTTGCCATCAAAGTAACGTCTCCCCTCCGCATCAAACAGCCACGGGCCTTCTCCTCTGACAAGAATGAGCTCTTCGCCTTCGCTCGCCCATCCCGCATGCTGAGTAAAAGGGTGCCAGCAATGTTGGCGGTCCCATGCGCTCCAATTGTCTCCGGGCTCTGTCAAAGCGCCTCCTTTCCCTCTCCTCCCTCATCCGCCATATCCTCCAGTTTCTTGTCAATTTTATTGATCAACTCCCACGGACAACGCCCCCGCTGATATTTACGCCACAGAACTTCACGCAGCGCCTCCCACTCTTCCCTGCCGATCGGCCGGTGCTCCTGCCATTCTTCATCCCCTTTCAACTGAGAATGCAGCTGCCAGGTAGAGGAGTGATGAGAGGCCCGAAAAAAACGCACTCCTTCCTCCGTCCTTTGTCGCCATGAGTGTCGCTGCACGCCCTTCCCATACGGACAAGTTCCAAAATCCCAAGAACAAACACAATTTGACATTTTACCGGTGAGCCCTACAGATCGCTATGGAATGAGAATTATCCGCAGTGACGCCTCTAAGCTCATACTGTATCTCGTTTCCTGCTTTCTCCTCGCGGCCCTTCTCACACCTTGGCTCTACAATGCCGGAACCCTGCTCGGCGAGATAACCGAGGAAAAAAGTTACAACCGGATAGTTGACTATGTAGGGGAACATGCGAGGCGCGCGGAACTACCGAAATACTTCAAACGCTGCCTTCTTATTGCATCTCTGCTCCTGTTGCCCCCGCTGATTTTCTCGCTGCGACTACGCAATAACCCCGCGCCTCTCAGGGAATCACCATGGGCGGCCTACCTTCCCTCCCACGTGGTAGCTCGTTCGGGAGGGCAACCCCTGCGTCATTCCCGGTGGGGACCGCTGCAGCTTCTGGCCGGGTTCCTCCTTGCCGCCGGCCTTCTCTATGGCACTGGATGGCTTCTGGTATCCATGGGATGGTTCTCCCTCAAGGACCCCGTGCCGTGGGACCTCGCTTGGAAAAAAGCACTAGGACCGTCTATCTCGGCCTCTCTGGTAGAAGAGATCATCTTCCGAGGCATGTTTCTAGGCATCTGTCTCCGCACCTTTCGCCCCGCAACGGCCATCATTCTGGTCTCCCTTCTTTTTTCAGCGCTGCACTTTCTCCAGCCTCCCAGCAATATTGCAGTATTTATCCAGGGAGCACCTCTCTCGGAGGGAGCGGTCTACATCGACCCACGAAATCAATATTCCGGCTTCCAATTGCTTCAGGCTATTCTCATGCGATTCCAGAATTTTGAGCTCGTACTGTTTGAATTCGTTTCTCTTACGGCGATCGGCCTGATTCTTGCCTACGCCCGCTATGCGACGGCTTCGCTCTGGCTTCCAATCGGCCTCCACACTGGCTGGATTTTCGCCTACGTGTCCTTCAAGAAGATCTCCCTTCGCGTGCCCCAGCAGGATGACACCCTCTCCTATCTGGTAGGATCCAATCTTAAAGAGGGTCTGATCCCAATGGGGACTTTGGCTCTTACTGCCCTACTGGTAATTCTTTTTGTAAGAATCTTCCCGTCCCGAGGCATCACTCCCCCCCAGAAGAGTTCCAACCCGGATGACTGATCGGGAATCTCATCCTGAACGGCCGAATCTACCCGCATCCGGCAACGCTCTCTCTCAATCGAATTCCCTGCGAAGCCTTCTCGCACGGTGGCTGGACTTCCTCTATCCCCCTTCCTGTCTACTATGTCGTGTTCCCTTAAAGAAGGGGCGTTACCTGTGTCAGTCATGCTGTGAAGACCTTCCACGGATCGAACAACCCTACTGCATGAAATGCGGCGAGAATATCGAGGGCCTCGTCCCAGAGGATGTAGTGTGCACCCATTGCCGAGGGGCGGATTCTTTTTTCGACTTTGCGCGTTCTGTGACCAGCGCTGAGGGCCCAGCCAACGAGATCATGCACGCCTACAAGTATGGCAGGCAAATCCATCTCCACCGCGAACTCGCACTGCTCATGAAAGAGCTTTGGAACGATCCGCGTCTCTCCGTTCAGAAAAACCCTCCCTGGGTTGTTGTTCCTGTGCCTCTACATTGGAGACGCGAAAGGTGGCGATGGTTTAATCAATCCTACGAAATCGCGAAAACACTGGCGCAGCAATGCAACCTCAGCTGTCAAAAGGCTTTGAGAAGAACTCGGAATACCAGCCAACAAGCTCTTCTGGACCGTGGACACCGCCTTGCGAATCTCCAAGGTGCATTTCAACTAAGCCCCCGGGAACGACGCCTTGAAACCACACGGGATAGACCTGTCCTTCTAATTGATGACGTATTCACAACAGGCTCCACAGCAGAGGAATGCGCCCGGGTATTAAAGGAGGAAGGGGGTGCGGAAAAGGTGGTTGTCCTGACTGTTTTGCGAGGATAAGGTCCTCCTCCAACAAGAATCTCTCCCCGCGCGCCTCCCACTCCCTGCGAAAAACACCAGCCCCTTCGCACGTCCCCTCAACCATCGCGCTCTGAGCCATGGGTATCTTTGACAAGCCAAAACTCCGTAGAGGCAACAAGAAGAAGGATACGGTTCCGGATGACCTCTGGACCAAGTGCCCGGACTGCGGGGAACTGATTCACACCTTGGATCTCAAGCAGAGTTATCAGGTCTGCCCCCATTGCAATCATCACTTCCTGATGAGCGCACAGGACCGCATCAGCCTGCTGGCCGACCCGGATAGCTTCGTCGAGACAGAAGAATCCTTGGAGTCCACCAATCCTCTCAGTTTTGACAAATACGCAGATAAGATTACCACTCTCAAGAATAAGACAGGGATGAAGGATGCCGTGGTCACGGGGCGCGTCAATATCGGACGCCATCCTGCTGCCTTGGCCGTCATGGACTTCCGGTTTTTTGCCGGGTCTATGGGTTCTGTAGTAGGAGAGAA
>DFWB01000245.1:0-169 GCA_002380675.1 Akkermansiaceae bacterium UBA4145 | reverse complement strand
TATGGGTTCTGTAGTAGGAGAGAAGATCACTCGCGCAGTCGAGATGGCGACAAGTGAGCAACGTGCGCTTATTATTCTTTCCTCGTCATCCGGAGCTCGCATGCAGGAGGGCATGCTTTCTCTTTTGCAGATGGCAAAAACCTGTGGAGCCATCGCCCGGCACAATAAT
>DFWB01000038.1 GCA_002380675.1 Akkermansiaceae bacterium UBA4145 | reverse complement strand
GGATTTAGGTGAAGGGCCAACTCTGCATCAGCCCTTTGGGGCGGGCTGCAGTGTTGCCGAGGGTGGACATTAACGACCACTAATCCATCGTAACAACCTTAAAATTACCGGAAAAACCTTCCATTTCTTTACAAAATGCTTGCCTCGGCACTATCTCCCCCGCGCGCATGAAGACCATTCTTCGGGTTATCAGCTACCTCCGCAGCTACCCCTTGCTGGGTAGTGCCCAACTGATATGTGCCACTTTGATGGCCTTGAGCGTAGTCGTCTTCCCTTCAATCACGGGATACGTGGTGGACGAGATCATCCCGGAGCCTGCTCGCCACCACGAACTCCTCTTCTGGGTTTTCCTCGGTTTAATGGGGTTTTTCCTGAAAGACGCTCTGAACTGTGCCCGGATCATTTTAAACAACCATTTCGAGCAGAGGGTAATTTTTGATATCCGCTCGGATCTTTACCAGAAACTCCAACGCCTGCCTCTCCGCTGGTTCGATGGGCGCCGCACGGGCGATATCATGACTCGCGTGGTCGAGGACGTCACCGCCATGGAGCGCGTGCTGATCGACGGTATCGAACTGGGCCTCGTCGCCATGATCCAGCTCTTGGCCGTGGGCGCGGTCATGTATTACACCGACGTTACAGTGGCGCTCTGGGCAACCCTCCCCGTGCCCTTTCTCGTGATCGGCGCGTGGATCTACACCAGAAACGCCCGGGAGCGCTACCGGGGACAGCGGGATGCTGCCAGCGACATGAACTCTCTTCTTCATGACAACGTTTCCGGGATTTCCCAGATCAAAACTTACACGGCGGAGGACAGGGAGCATGAGCGATTCAATGCATTCTCAGACAAGCTGCGACAAGCGAGCCTTCGCATCATGCGCTGGTGGGCTTTTTACTCTCCGGGCATGTCATTTGTAGGGATGGTAGGCTACGCCCTCGTACTTGGATTCGGATCGCAGGCCGTGATGAGCGGGCGAATGGAGCTGGGTGAGCTCGTCCTCTTTTTTCTTTTGCTTTCCCTCTTCTACGAGCCGGTAAGTAAACTGCACCAACTGAACCAGATGGCCCTCTCGTCCCGCGCCGCTGCCGACCGGGTCTTTGAAATTCTCGACTCAGAGGACGAACCTCATTCTGAGGCGGGCGGGGCTCTCACCAAGCCTGTCCTTGGGGACGTGAAGCTCGAAAGTGTTTCTTTCTCTTACGGAGAACAACCCACTCTGCGGGACATCACCCTGCATGCCAGACCTGGAGAAACCATCGCACTGGTCGGCCCCACCGGGGCGGGCAAATCCACCATCGTCAACCTGCTTTGCCGTTTTTATGAGTATGACAGTGGTTCGATCACGATAGATGGGCAGGAATTGAACCAAACCAGTAAGTCCTCGCTGAGATCCGCACTCGGATACGTGACTCAGGAGGCCTTTCTCTTCAACGGAACTGTTCGTGAAAATCTGCTGCTGGCGAAACCAGAGGCCGATGAGGCAGATCTCTGGAAAGCCCTTGAATCCGCCAGAGCGGACAGCCTGACCCGGGAACTCCCGGACGGCCTCGACACCAATGTGGGTGAACGCGGAGTTAAGCTGTCCGGGGGAGAAAAGCAGCGTTTGTCCATCGCCCGTGCCCTGTTAAAAGATCCTCCCATCCTTCTTCTGGATGAGGCCACCGCCTCCGTTGACTCAGAAACGGAGCGCCTGATTCAGGAAGCTCTCGAAGCTCTCATGGCTGACCGGAGCGCTTTTGTCATCGCACACCGCCTCTCAACGATTCGCAATGCCGACCGCATTTACGTCCTCGACGGAGGAACAGTTGTCGAGCAGGGAACCCATGAAGAACTTCTCAAGGCAGACGGACTTTACGCCGAACTCTCCCGACAATCCTTCCTCATCCACCAGGAAGAATCGTCTAAATAAGACGCCCGAATTCCTTTTCAAAGTTTTCGCGTGAACTCACCCCTCTTCACTGTTCTTATCCTAATCCTTTCACCATGATTGACATCCGAGCCATACGAGATGATTCCGACACCATCAGGCAACGCCTTGCCTGCCGGCATGATGGTTCCGCGGATATGATTGATGAGGTCCTCAGCTGTGACGAACGCCGCCGCAAGGCGGAAACGGCCAAGCAAAAGTTGCAGGCCGAGCGCAAGCAAACGTCCAAGGCCATCGGTGCCTTGCGTGCGAAAGGGGAAGACAGTTCTTCCATCGAGGCACAGGTGAAGGAAATTGGAGAGCAGATCAAATCATTGGAGGAAGACGGCTCCGCAGCCGAGGCCCGGCAAAATGAATTGCTCCTGAACATCCCCAATCTACCTCACGAAAACATCCCGCAGGGCGAAAGTGAGGAGGACAATCCTGAATTGAGAACCTGGGGAGCGAAGCCCGCGATCAACAACCCGGTGGACCACGTCGCCCTGGCTGAGCGCCATGGCCTCATCTCTTTCGAAGACGGGGTCCGCATTGCTGGCAGTGGCTTTCCCGTGTTCCGCGGAGAAGGAGCACGCCTGCAACGGGCTCTCATTCAGTATCTGCTCGACCTTCAGACGAGGGAACATGGATATGAGGAGGTCGGAGTTCCCTACGTCGCCAGGCAGGAGTGTGGAGTGGGTACCGGACAGCTGCCCAAATTTGCAGAG
This sequence comes from Akkermansiaceae bacterium UBA4145, assembly GCA_002380675.1. Taxonomy (GTDB): domain Bacteria; phylum Verrucomicrobiota; class Verrucomicrobiia; order Verrucomicrobiales; family Akkermansiaceae; genus Roseibacillus_B. The sequence goes on along the minus strand of DFWB01000038.1, from coordinate 189 downwards.
GAAGTCTACCCGACTGAAAACGGGGAACTCTTCCTCATCCCTACCGCTGAGGTTCCTGTCACCAACCTTTACCGCGACACTCTGCTGCAGGAAAAAGACCTCCCCGTAAAAATGACCGCGCACACTCCTTGCTGGCGAAGAGAGGCCGGAAGTGCAGGAAGGGACAACCGTGGAATCATCCGGGTCCAT
>DFWB01000143.1 GCA_002380675.1 Akkermansiaceae bacterium UBA4145 | reverse complement strand
GAGGATGGGCAGTTTGGTGAGGAATGGGGTGAGGTTGTCGAACTGGAGGAAGAAAACTGGTATTTTCGGCTCTCGGAGCATGCTGAATGGTTAAAATCCGCCGTGACGAGTGGAGCGCTTGGGATCCTCCCTGAATTTCGGCGCGCCGAGGTCCTCAACGCCATCGAGCGTGCGAGCGAAACTGATCTCTGCATCTCTCGCCCAAAGGACCGTCTCCACTGGGGCATCGAATTACCGTTCGATACCGGCTTTGTGACCTACGTGTGGTTTGATGCCCTGATCAACTACATCTCCTTCGCTGGATATCGTAGCGATGGGGCCTCCTCCCTGCCCGATTTCGACACCCTCTGGCCAGCGAATGCTCATGTTATAGGGAAGGACATCCTTGTCCCTGCCCATGCGATTTACTGGCCCTGTATGCTTCGTGCAATGGGATTCACCGATGACCAGATGCCCATGCTTTTGGTTCACGGTTGGTGGAACATACGAAAGAAGAACGCAGGCCCTGAAGAAGATGGCTCGGAGGAAAAAATGTCGAAGTCTCTTGGGAACGTCGTAGATCCAGCTGAATTAGCAGAACGGTTTGGGGTCGACGCGGTTCGTTACTACCTCGTTCGTGATATTGTCACCGGGAAAGATAGCGCTTTCGATCTGGATCGCCTCATTAGCCTGTTTAACTCAGAGCTTGCGAACGATCTCGGCAACCTCCTGAACCGGTCTATTAACATGACTAAGCGCTTCGTCGGCGGCGAGCTTGCCGAGCCGAAATATGATGATGATGCCTGTAAGGACGTGAGGTCATCACTGGAGGGCGCTAACAAATCCTATCTCGCAGCCATGGACGCTTTTGACCTTCCCGGGGCATTAAAGGCCATCAATTCTCATGTCGTGCGGTGCAATCAGTTTATCGAGAAAAACCCACCGTTCGAACTGAGAAAGGATGACTCCCAGGCTGACCGTGTGTCCGCAATCCTGTATCATCTCTGCGAATCCTGTCTTCACCTTTCTATCCTTCTCTCCCCTTTCCTGCCCGATGCATCGGCCAAAATTCGTGGCCAGCTGCGCGCGGAGCAGTCCTTCACAGGACGCCTTGAGGACCTCAGCTGGGGGCTCCTGAAGGCCGGACATCAGACCGGGAAGGCGAAGCCCGTGTTTCCAAGAATCGTTCTTGAAGAGAACCAGACCTGAAAAGAGCGGAATTTTACCGGTCCTATTTTCCGCTCAGACTGTTGATCGTCTGGAAGATCGCTGTGATCATCAAGTAGGCCATCGTTCCGATCAAAAGTGCCATGATAATCAGAACTGCCGGCATGATCAGAGCCATGATGCGCTGCAGCGAACTGTTTAACTCCTTGTCGTAGCGAATCGCCGCCCTCTGCAAGGCCTGATCAATCTTTCCGGTTTGCTCTCCCACAGCTACCATGTCGATGAGCAGGGAGGGGAAGATTCCGGAGCGGATCATCGATTTCGAAAGAGAGCGACCATCCCCTACCATCTCTATCATTTCATTCAGATGTTCCCTCTGATGAATGTTTGGTGTGGCGTCACGCGTCAACTGAAGGGCCCGAAGAAGGGGCAGCCCATTACCAACGAGATTCGCCATGGTCTCAAGAAACTGCACAAAAAACCTGTGCTCGACCACGCGCCCGAACAACGGGAGACGCAACTTAATGCGATCCCATGCGGGCTTGTTCTTTTCGGCGTCCTTCCATGCTTTGAAAAATACGGCTACCGCGAGAATCAGAATGAGAAGAACAGGCCAGAACTTCGAAAAGAATCCACTCAGGCCGATCAGGATTTTGGCACCCGCGGGCATCTCCGCGCCGGGCGTGCTTTCCAGAAGAGCGGTCAACTGAGGGATCAGCTTCGTCACGAAGATGATTGAGACCATGATCCCCGAAAACATCAGGAAAGCTGGGTAGATCAGAGCCAGAGTAACTCGTCCCTGCAACTCCTGCAGAGTCTTCAGGTAGTGCGCCTGACGTTTCAGGATTGTATCCAGAGCTCCACTCGCTTCCCCCGCGGCAGCAAGAGAGCAATACAAGGGACCAAAGCTGGGACTCACCCGGTTCAGGGCGTTCGAGAAGCTATTTCCATCCCGCACGATCTGGCGCAGCTTCAATGATACAACCTTGAGATTCCCAAGCTCCTGTCGCCCCTCCATTGCCTTCAGAGCAGGCTCCAACTGCAGCCCTGCAGCAAGCATATCACTCAGCTCCTCTGTAAACATGACCACGTCTGCCCTCTTGAGCTTGATTGGCCCATCGGGAATCTCCTCTTCCTCTACCTTAGCAGCCTTGGCGGCTCCGTTCCCCTTCCCTTTCTTTTTACCAGAGGGCGCCTTAGCTTCGCTCGGAGGCGCTGAACTGGCACCAGACTCACTCACCTTCACTGGCTGCAGCCCCATTCGATCCATCAACCGAAGCGCTTCGCGCCGGTCTGGCGCTTCTAGCTGACCACTGGTGACCTGTCCGCTCTTGAGAGCCTTGTATGCAAAAAGTGGCATGGTGTCCTATGAAATTTGCGACCTGCTACTCGGATTCTCCACCAAGGTCAGAACTGGTGACTGATATCACTTCCTCAATCGTGGTCTCACCCTGCATCACTTTCCTCCAGCCGTACTCCCTCATCGGCACATAGCCTTCCTCCATGGCCAGCGCTTTCACTTCGCTGGCTGGGGCTCCATGCGCGATTAGCTCCTGCATGGGAACGGTGAGCAGGGCAATTTCGTAAATCGCAAGCCGGCCTGAAAACCCGGTGCCACGACAATGATCGCAGCCAACAGCTTCGTAGGGCGTCCCCTCGAGATCGAGAGGGATTCCCAGCTCCTCCTTATCCTTATCTGATATTGTTGCCTGGCGACGACATGTTTCACACAAGCGCCGCACCAGTCTCTGGGCAAGAAACGCCCTCACCGCAGCCGACAGGAGGAAGGGCTCAACGCCCATGTCAGTCAGACGACCAATTCCCCCGAGAGCGTCGTTGGTATGGAGCGTACTAAAAACCAAGTGACCAGTCAGCGAGGCCCGGATCGCAATCTCAGCAGTCTCCAGGTCACGAATCTCACCAATCATTACGATATCCGGGTCTGCCCGTAATATGGAGCGCAGTCCGCTGGCGAAGGTCAAACCGATCTCGGACTTGACCGCAATCTGCATCACGCCATCGAGCTTGTTCTCCACAGGGTCCTCGATCGTCACGATCCTGGTCTCAGGGGCATTCACCTCCGAAAGGAAGGAATAGAGGCTCGTTGACTTTCCCGAACCGGTTGGACCTGTGATCAGGATGATTCCGTTGGAAAGCCCGAGAAGGCGCTCAATTTTCTCCTGCACACTAGGCTCCATCGAGAGCATTCCGATGTTGAACTTTTGCTGGTTCAGCAAACGGAGACTGACACTTTCTCCCTCCACGGTAGGCACCGTCGCCACCCTCACATCGATTCCCGAACCTTCGAAGGACAGATTGATACGACCGTCCTGAGGAAGCCGCCGTTCTGCGATATCCAGTCGCGACATGATCTTGAGTCGGGCAATCACCGAGCTCTGAAGAGCCTTGATGTTCTCAGGGACCGCAATGTCGAGCAGGACTCCATCGACTCGATAGCGAATACGAAGATTATCAGATAGGGGCTCGACGTGAATATCCGTGGCTCTTTGCTCAAGAGCTTCCCGGATAATCTGGTTGACGAACTTCACGACACTGGCCTCCTCATCCTCATCCTCATCAATGACACTGGCCTCGTCCCCCTGCTCGAGATTGTCATAATCAAGGTCTCTCCCCTCAAGAATCTGTTCAAAGGTATCAGCGCCTACCCCGTAGAGGCGCCGCAACCCATCATGAACCCGTCGGCGCGATGCCATCCTCCACGTGATTGGTATCTCGACTGCTTGAACCGCAGCCTGACGCGCTGCGATATTGAAGGGATCGTAGGTAGCGATCACCAATCGGCGGGTTCCGTGCTCATCACTGCCCTCAAATTCGACGGGAAGAATGCGATGCCTCAAAGCAACCTGTGGACCACACACCTTTCTGAGAGGAAGCGCCTCGGAAGGAGAGGGAATATCTTCCAGCCAGTGAAGCCCTAACGAATTCGCAAGAGTCTTCATGTAAGGCTCTTCATCGACCATCTCGGTATCGAGAATATCGTCCAAGGGACTACGCTGCCCTGCTGCCGCAGCAACGATCACCTCTGAAAGAAGATCGATATCACTGCATCCTGTGTTCCGGGCGGGAGCGATGAGCAACTCTGTCATATTAGTTTGGCTGTGCGGATGATGCCCGCGATTCCTCCATCTGTCACTACTTTCGGAGCCTGATCGACGAGCGAGACTGTTCCCGGGCCTGATCACCATCCCCGGTAAGTTTCATGGCGGAAAAAACGAGCCATTTCCGCAGGATAGTTCCTCGGATTGGCAAATAAGTCCCTGTTTCTCAGCTCTCTTGATCGGCGAGGTAGCGTTCAGCCTCAAGCGCTGCTGCACAACCCTGCCCTGCAGCGGTAATTGCCTGACGGTAAAAGTGATCTGCCACGTCTCCTGCAGCAAAGAGCCCTGGCGTGCGGGTCGCTGTTCGCCCTGGCGTCTGCAGGATATACCCGTCCCCATCAAGATCCGCCAGTCCGTTCAGGAATCCGCTGTTGGGAATGTGCCCGATCGCGATAAATACCCCTTTGACCTTCAAGGAGCCCTCTTCGCCGGTTTCACGATTACGAATGCTCACTGAGTCCATTTTTCCATCGTCGCCGGGATGATAGGCAGTGAGCTCCGTATTCCAGACCGCCTCCACTTTCTCGTGAGCAAGGGCCCTTTCGGCCATAATTTTTGACGCGCGCAGCTCACCCCGACGATGAACAAGATACACCTTGGTCGCAAACCTTGTCAGGAAGGTAGCCTCTTCGCAGGCTGAGTCGCCTCCACCAATAACTGCTACCGGCATATCTCGGTAGAAGGCACCATCACAGGTGGCGCACGTGGTCAGGCCATTTTTTCCATTTTCCTCATTGGGCAACCCCAACAACCGGGGCCGCGCTCCTGTGGCCACGATGACGGTTCGAGCCTGTAAGCTCTCCTCCCCACAACGAACCACGAATGAGCCGTCTTCAGCCTTCTCGACCAGATCGACAGTCTTGTAGACAATTTTGGCTCCGAACCGCTCGGCTTGCTGCTGCATGTTGAACATCAGGGTAGGACCATCGACACCCTCCGGGAATCCCGGGTAATTCTCGACCTCACTGGTGGTCGTGAGCTGCCCTCCAATCTGCTCTCCTGCAAGGACAAGCGGCTCAAGGTTAGCCCGGGCGGTATAAATCGCCGCGGTCCATCCTGCACAGCCGGTTCCGATAATAATAACGTCTTCCATAAAATCTCGTAGTCGTTCTAGGTGTTGCGAACTGCGACGACTCTGATCGAGGAGAAGCAGAATAACCAATCTGAAATCTACCTAATTATCCCTTTTCGCCCGCTCCGAGGCGATCCAGGCCCGATCCCCATCCGAAAGTCGGCTCTCTTTGGCCCTGATATTTCTTCCATCTGGCTCCACCAAAATCAACTGCCCCGACTTGTAGCGGGTCAGCTTCGCAAAAACCTTGCGCCCTTCCTGATCCGTCCACTCCCGGTATCCCCTGCCCGCCATCGACTGGCGCCATTCCCCGTGAAGATCGACAGCCTTCCCAGTATCATTTCTGAGACGGCCCTCGTAGAAATCGAAATAACTTTTACGATATCCGCGATAGCGCGCTGCAACCTTGCCGTCCGGGGTCAGCAAGAGCACCGTGGGGAAGCCCTGCACCTTGTAGCGGCGCTTAAGCTCCTCCAGATAGTTTTCTTTTCGAATCTTGTCGTCCATCGCTGATTGACCCTGTCCTCCACTCACTCCCTTGACGTTAAAATCCAGACGGAGACGCACTAAGGCTCCCTTGGCCCATTCGCTGAAGGCACCCTTGGAGAACACCTCGCTATCGAGCGAGCGGCACAGGGGGCTGAACTGGGTATCGGTGAACCACACGAGAATGGGCTTTCCGGAGCGCATCGCTGCCCTTCGAGCCTTGGAATAGCTGACAAACCATGGGCCCTCGCGCCCCTTGTCCACCATAACCTCTTCCATCCCTTCCATGCTCTTTTCGGGGTTATCGGGGTCGGTCCACATCAGGTCCTCCTCACGCTCCTTAATTCGATCGGTTACTTCACCACTAAGCTCCGAAGAGTCATCAAGTGTCACCCTGACCCCCGAATTTCCCGAACGGCCACCCGCGCGAAGAAATGCAGGTACGCGAAGAGCGTCCGGGGAGTTCGCGCCGGGTTTGGGGCCGGCTAAGCGCTCAATCCTGCTACAGGAGCTGCCGGCCACTGCCAGCACGGCCGCTGCCAATGGTATTACCCTCCAGATCACGAGGAGAGCTTACCCGCAAAACTGGATCAATCAAGCCACCCAATTGTCATTGCTCCTGACCCGTCATCCCATAGAATCCCCCTGAGCAATGGCCCGGATACGCTTCTCCCTTCAGCTTATTCTCCTCCTTATCTGTGGAATCTCTGGTGCATCAGCTGCCGGCGACAAGGAACCCGCTTACTCCAAGGGCGGAGAATGGAATCTCCGCAAGGAACAGCACGCACACTTTCCCCTTCCTCTACCTGCCTACACAGATCCCAAACATGAAGCATTCGAGGGAGAAGGCGGAACTCTCTGGGAGAAGCTCAAAAAAAGGGCTGTTGCTCAGAATTACTTCAACCTGATCGCCACGATCATATTCGCCTGTGCGATCCTCCACACCTTTCTCTCGGGAGTCTTCAAGGAAATGGCGCACGCCCATGAAGATAGACACCGGAAGAGTATTGAAGAAAACAAACGGAGGGCGGTGGACAAACCCGAGGACGACGCCAAAGACGATGTCTCGTTCCGAGCCTGGTTCTTTCACACCCTCGGTGAGGTTGAAGCGGTCTTTGGCATCTGGGTGATCGCTCTTGCCGGCGCGGTCCTGTGGTGTCACGGGATCGCACCCGGTGACGGCTTTATGCATGGAGTGACGGAACTCCAGAATTATCTGGGCTATGATGTGAACTACACCGAGCCTCTTTTCGTCGTAGTGATCATGGCCATTGCGGCGACCAGACCCATCATAGTTCTTGCCGAAGCCTGTGTGAACAAGGTCGCCCAGCTCTTCGGAGGAACTCCGGCAGCTTGGTGGTTCTCAACTCTTACTCTAACACCACTGCTTGGATCCTTCATTACCGAACCGGCCGCAATGACGATTGCCGCTCTTCTCCTCGCAAAGCGCTTCTACTCTCTCTCCCCAAGCCCGACCTTTGCCTATGCCACCTTGGGTCTTCTCTTCGTCAATGTGTCCGTTGGCGGAACCTTGACTCACTTTGCTGCGCCCCCTGTTCTGATGGTCGCCGAGCGGTGGGACTGGGGCATGGGCTTCATGATGACCCAGTTCGGCTGGAAGGCCGTCATCGGAATTCTCCTCTCCAACGTTCTCTATTTTGCCTTCTTCCGCCGGCGCTTCGCGGCCCTCGCCGGCCCCACGATCCAGCACGACCCAAATCAGCCCCCGCGCTGGGAAGAACGAGAGGACCCAATTCCTCCCATCATTACCGCCATTCACCTGCTTTTTCTTGGGTGGACCGTCTTCATGGCGCATTACCCACCTCTTTTCCTTGGCGGGTTCCTCATCCTGCTCGGCTTCTCAGAGGGCACAGGTCATCACCAGAACGACGTCAAGATGCGCACCCCGCTCCTGGTCGGCTGCTTTCTGGCAGGCCTTGTCATCCATGGTGGCTGCCAGGGATGGTGGATCGAACTCCTCCTTACCACCTTTGACAATGAGTGGGTCCTTATGGTCGGAGCCACCGTTCTCACCGCCTTTAACGATAATGCCGCGGTAACCTACCTGGCCTCTCAGGCTCCCCAGCTAGCAGATGCCGCAAAGTATGCGGTTGTCGCCGGAGCGGTGACCGGAGGCGGCCTGACTGTGATAGCGAATGCTCCCAACCCCGCCGGACAGGCTATCCTGGGACGTTTCTTCAAGGGTGGAGTCTCCCCGGCCAAGCTGGCCCTGGCAGCGATGATCCCCACCATCATCGTTGGCGCCGCCTACATGCTCCTGTAGCCAACCATGTTTACCGGACTTATAGAATCTACCGGACGCACCATTTCACTGGAGCCACGGGGCGAACAGGCTCGCCTTACCATTGAAGTGCCGTTTTCGGCCGAAACTGCCCGGGGAGATAGCGTGGCCATCAACGGATGCTGTCTCACCGTGGTGGAGCAATCCGAGAAGTCCCTGGCCTTCGACATCCTGACCCAGACCCTCGATGTCACCTCGTTGGGCTCCCTGAAACCCGGCGCACTAGTCAACCTCGAGCGAGCTCTCCGTGCCAATGACCGTCTAGGAGGACACTTTGTCCAAGGACACGTCGACGCCACTGGGGTCATCAACGACCTGTCCACCAAGGGGCAGGATCATCGTTACGAAGTCCAGCTTCCGCACGAGGTCTACCGCTACTGCATCTCTCGTGGCTCCCTCGCAGTGGACGGCATCTCACTTACCATCGCTGAACTTCTCCCGGACTCTGCCCTCTTCTGGATTACTCCGCATACCTTTCGGGCCACCAACCTGCAGTCCGCCTGCGCCGGACAAAAAGTGAACCTGGAGGCCGATCTTCTCGCCAAGTACGTCGAGGGCCTCGCCCGGGACAAGCGTTAGTCCTGAGGGTAACGTTCAGCGTGGCGCCAGCAAATCAAAGGGCCACATCGGCACATTGCGCAGAATCCAGAAGCCAACAATGACCCCGGGCAGCCACCAGGCGAGCCCCCCTGGCAACCTGACTCGCGGCCCCCGGTAACTCGGGCCTTTCAACCAGGCAGCTCCTTCCAATCCAATTCCAACAACCAGAAAGGGCAGAAGGACAACCAGTAGAGCATTCTTTTTAAATGCGTCACCGAGTCGAAAGTTGGCCAAAGCATGACCGGCCCGCGTGCCCCCGCACCCGGGACAGTGCAACCCGGTCACCTCGTGAAAGGAGCAGGGAGGGAGAAAGGTTCCGTCAGTTTCAGGATCATTCTCCTTAAGATGGAGAATCGCGAGCAATCCCACGACTGCGAAACCAAGAACAACGATCAGCCGCGCGCTCACTAAAGTTCTGATATGACCCCAAGCCAAATGAGTGCCACATATAAGACAACGAACACCATGGCAGAACCAAAGGAAACCCACGCCCACGTC
>DFWB01000017.1 GCA_002380675.1 Akkermansiaceae bacterium UBA4145 | reverse complement strand
TCGATGCGCTTTCGGCCTATGGGACAATGGATTTTGCCTCTGTGGTGGCCCCCGCTCTGCGTGTTCTCGATGGAGGAGGAAAGGACTGGTATGGCGCGCTGGCGGAGACATTTCGTAAATTGGTAGAAGCGGAACGGGTTCGAGAGGGAACGCGCGTGCAGAATCTTCAGAAAGCCCGGGGGAGGTTCTACACCGGCGATATCGCGGACGAGCTGGTTGCCTATTACAAGAAGGCAGGTGGCTTTTTAACCAAGGCCGACCTTGCAGCCCACAGGACCCTGATTGAGGAGCCAGTGATGGTGGAATACCGCGGTTACGAGGTTTATAAGTGTGGGGCCTGGACCCAGGGGCCTTACCTGTGTCAGACCTTGCAGATTCTGGAGGGATTTGACCTCAAGAAGATGGGGCATCTCTCTGCGGACTATATCCATGTTCTGGTTGAGGCCCTGAAACTCGGACTTGCTGACCGCGATTACTACTACGGAGATCCCCGGTTCGTGAGCGTGCCCATGAAAAAATTACTATCCCAGACTTACGGGGATCTACGGCGGGGTCTGATCGATATGGGGAAGGCGTCTTTGGAAGTTCGCCCGGGAAATCCGGTGGCGATGAAGGCACTTGCTGACCAATCCGGCAAGTACCGTCCTGGTCCAGGCGGCACTACCACCTGCGTGATAGCCGACAAGTGGGGTAACTTCGTCTCCGCTACGCCGAGCGGTAATAATCCTTACAATATCTGCGCTACCCTTGGAGTTGCTCATGGCAATCGCCTTCGCAGTCTCAACACAGCGCCCGGGCATCCCAACCGGATCGAGGCGGGCAAGCGCCCCCGGATTACTCTGACGCCCACCCTGGTCCTCAAGGATGGAGTGCCTGTGATGGCGATCAGTGTGGCCGGGGGAGACCTGCAGGATCAGACCACCTTGAACTGCCTGCTCAATGTGATCGAATTTGGAATGAGTCCTAAGGAAGCGGTGTCCTGTGCGCGTTTCAGCACACGGCACCACGAGAACTCCTTTATCCCGAACCGGAAGCGCGAGATTTTCGGGCTGGGGCAGGTGACTCTGCAGGATACCATCCGGGAGCCGATAGTCAGGAACCTTTCCGGGCGTGGGCACCGGGTTGGGACAGCGGGTGGGGCGATTGCGGCTCCCGTCATGCTGTTGTATGATCGGGAGAATGATCTCCTGCATGCGGCAGGAGACCCGAGGGCTGGTCGCCACGCAGCGGTGCTCCAACCGGTGAAATAGTTCGGATCCCGGCAGGGCAGGATTCAGGAGGACCAGTTGGTGCCGAACTCCGGGTAGAGGGTAAGGCCTCCATCGATGAAGATGGTCTGACCTGTGATGTAGGAGGCCTCGTCGGAGCAGAGGTAGGCAGTCAGACCCGCCATTTCCTCTGGGGTGCCGGAGCGTCCCATGGGAATATGGCTCTCTACTTCTGCGCGGGCTTTTGGGTCGTCGATCCAGGCGCGATTGATTGGGGTGATAGTAGCTCCCGGGGCTACGCCGTTGACCCTGATGCCATGTGGCGCATATTCGAGGGCCAGTGTTCTTGTGAGATTCTGCATTCCGCCTTTGCTCGCTGAGTAGCCGATAAACCCGGGCTTGGGGATAATTTCATGAACACTTGAGATGTTGATGATTACTCCGGGCCTGCTCTCTTGACGAAGATTGGACAGAGTGCGTTGTGCGCAGTGAAATGCTCCCATCAGATTGGTCGCAAGAATCGCTTCAAAATCGCTGCGAGAAGTTTCATGACTTGAGCATTCGGCTTGCCAGGCAGCATTATTGATCAGGATGTCGATCCCTCCCATTGTCTCAAGAAACTGGTCGAACATGCTGTCTACCGCGCTCTCGTCGGCAAGATCGGCGGGGAGGAGAATGGGCGAGTGCCGGGAGTCGGCACTCTGGATTTCATTCATGGTTGCCTCAGCGCCTTCTCGACTCCGAAAGTAGTTGATTCCGACCTGGGCTCCTTCTGCTGCGAGGCGGATGGCAATCGCCTGACCGATCCCTGAGCTAGCTCCGGTTACGAGGATCCGCTTGTCTTCAATGCCTTTCATTTAAGCTTAATATGCACGGTCACCAGCGTGCTGGCGATCCTGTAATCGCACAGTCTTCAGCTCAGGCCCTTGATTGGAGAGGCGCTGGTGACCAGTTGATGGACGTCACGTGGAAGATTTTCCATCAGGCGAACCTGCCCGACATCCAGAAGGGTATGCATGATAGTGCCAATGAGGTTTTCAGTCGTGACTGCATTAGAGGCGGGCTCTCCCGCATCGGCTGAAGATTCCCCAATGACTTGTCCCATTCGAAGCCCTCCACCGGCGAGCATCAGAGGTGCAAGTCGGCCCCAGTGGTTTCGTCCGCCATTGCTCTGAAGTTTGGGAGTACGACCCATTTCGCCACAGCAGACGAGGAGAATCTGGTCGCTTAGACCGCGATCATGAAGGTCATCGAGAAACGCGGATACAGCATGATCAAAGGGGACTCCGCAATAATCCATGCCCTCGGCAGCACCGGCGTTGTTCTTGTCGGAGTGAAAGTCCCACACGAAGTTGGTAGTGACTGTGACGAAACCGGCCCCGCGCTCGCAGAGGCGACGTGCGAGCAGCATGAGTTTGCCAAGGGTTTGACCATGATCCCTGTAATTCCGATGGTTGTTCCAGGATTTGCTGATCGAGTTAGGATTAATCAAGGGGGCGGTGTCGTACCGTGCAATAGTTCTGGGGTCCTCTCCGGAGAGATCGAAGGCCTCCGAGATGCCGCCGGTAATCATGTTGACCGCTTGCTTCTGAAGCTCCCCGAGCCCATCAGCGGCTCCGTTGTCGATGGCCCTTTTAAGGCTATCCATTTTATGGAGAAGATACATGCGGTCCTCAAGGCGTTGTTTAGACATCCACATCGTCATGTCTCCCTGGAGGCCGTTTTTTGCGCTTCCCGGAGCGAAGGGAGCACAGGAGGCTCCGACTGTGCCATGTGCAAGGAGGTTTCCGAATTGCTTGACCCGCTCCTGAGAATCAGCATCGACAGCCCGGGGAAAAAGAGCGACGTTCCGAGGCATGCCGGTGGTGGGTACATTCGCCCCTGCGATCCGGGAAAAGAGTGAGCCAATGTTGGCCCCCAGAGAATCTTTTCCTACGATGGGCTTTATGTCGTGATTGCCATTGCCGGTGGTGTAAGACCTGACGATAGCAAGCCGGTTTGCGCGCTCAGCCAGCTTTTCAAACGTGCTGCCGAAGGTCACTCCGGGGATGGAGGTCTTTACCTCACCTGTGGAGCTGCGAATCTCGGCTGGGGCGTCCATTTTTGGATCAAAGGTCTCCTGCTGAGGAGGGCCGCCATGCATGAAGAGAAAGACCACAGATTTGTTCTTGAGCGGGATTCCTGCCTTCGCAGCAGAGGCTCTCCATCCTATCAACTGGGAGAGGGATAGGCCTCCAAGACCCAAGCCTCCTACTTGTAGAAAGGAGCGGCGACTGTAAGGGCTGGAGTCGGCAAAGGTAATCATTTGGAGGCCGTCTCGGAAGAGGTCTTTCCTGGTGAGGGAAAGGAGTAGAGGAGTTTTCGGTCGCTGGCCTGCCAGACCCGCAGGATTCCATTCTCTCCACCTGCCAGAATGATGGATCCATCGGCGCTGACGGCGGTATCGTATATGAAATCGTCGATGCTTGGCAGGTCCTGTCCTCCAGCTTTCAGAATCTTATCTCCGCCGCCTGTTACAATATTTTCACCGGTTCCAACGAAGGCGATCGTGGTCAGCTCTTTTTTGAAACCAGCCTCAGTTTTCTTCTGTTTTCTCGTAGCGACGGTCCAAAGCTTGGCAACATGATCTGCTCCGGCGGAGGCAATGGTCTCGCCATCGGCACTCCAAGCGACATCGAGGACATGACTAGTGTGTCCCTCCAGTTGGGTCAGCATCTCCTGGGTGTCGATCTGGTGAATTCGGATGTAGCGGTCTGTAGAGGAGGATGCGATTCTTCTGCCGTCGGGAGAGAATGCCAGGCCGGTAATCGTGTCCTGATGAGCCTTGATGACTCCTTGCATCTGGCCGTCGGCAATATTCCAGAGGGTCAGAGATCCATCTCGGGAAGGGATCCCGGAGCCGGCTGCGAGGACCTGGCCGTTTGGGTGAAAGGCGAGGGAAAGGACGCGATCAGGAAAAGGGTCCTCGCGTTCCTGATCCCCAAGGGTTCTGCGAAGTTTCCACTGTGATGTGCGGGTCCAGTGGAGAAGCCCCTTGTCGGAGTGTGAAGCGATAAGGTGCCCCTCGGGACCGAATATGACGGAGGATACCGGAGATGAATGAATGACATCAAGTGGCTGTCCTGTGACCGTGCTCCACAGGCGAAGCCCGTGCTCCTGGGTTCCAACCGCCAGCAAAGTGCCATCCGGTGAAAAAGCGAGGGTCCCTATTTGATCTGTCTTACGCTGAGAGGCCTTCTGCTCGATTTCCTTGAACGAGGCTTCGCTCAAGGCAAGTGATTCATTGGCTTTCACGGAGGTGGCTTCTGCAGCCTGCAGGCGCTGAGTGGCCCTAGTAGTATCTTTTGCCGTAAGATCCCGGGTTCGTTCGGCATTTCGGAGATTACGCTCGGCAGTAACCAGATCGTTTGCGGCCTTAGTTGCTTCTTCAGCGGCTTTCTTTGCTGCTCCCTGAGCCTCTCCGAGGGTGGAATCGCCACTGGCCTCGAGTTCCGCAACGCGTTGTTTCGCATCCTCATCACTCTTGCGTTTTTCTGCCGCGGTTTTCTCCTTGGCGCTGAGGTCCTTTTGAATCTCGGCAACCTTACTTGAATCAGTCTGGGCCTTGGTCTTGAGCTGCTCGAGTTCCTTCGTTGTTTCTTCTACCTGTTTTTTACGAAGTTCTGCAATACGCTTCGCCAGTTCGAGGTTCTGGCTGGAGCGCGTGCGCTGCTGTTGGAAATCCAGATCGCCCTTGAGTTCCCGCTGCATTTTGCCGTCCTCAACGGACCAGATCTTGGTCACTCCGTCTTCTCCTGCAGAGGCGACTTGCTTGGTGTCTTTATGGACGGCGACCGTGGAGATCGGCCCCCCATGATTAAATGTCCGGATGACTTTTCCTGCCGAATCCCGTAGCTCGAGGAGACCCGAGGTGTGTGCAGAGAGTATTTGTCCGGTCGCATCGCCAATACCGGAAAGGGACAAGATCTGCCCCGGTGTTTTCCATTCGGTCTGATCTGTGGCCTCGGGAGGAGCGTCCGCATTCGCTTTGAAATCTGTCAGCGGGACGAGGCGGATAGAGCCATCCCCGCAACCGACAGCGAGCTTGGAGCCTCCAGCAAGAACGGTGAGACTTAGTCCTTTGGAAGGCAGATTCACACGAGAAGTCTGAGCTGTGTTGGCGAGGTCTACACGAATGATGGTCTTATCATCGGATGTTGTGAAAAGATACTTTCCGTCGAGAGAATACTGAAGCGCTCTGATCGCAGTATCATGCAGTTTGAGTACGACCGGGTTCTTGGGTTGGGCAAGATCCAGAAGAGCAACATGTCCTTTGCTATCTCCAGCAGCAGCCTGAGTAGTGCCGGAGTGAGCAGTAAGAACGGTGGCAGCATCCTGCAAAGGGATCCCCAGAGTTGCTGGATCCACAAGGCTGCGCTCCCATAATTTGACTGAACGATATCCCCCTGAAGCGAGTGTGCCCTGGGGATTGAAGGCCAGAGTATGAACGAGATCGCGATGGGCCGTGCCAGGACTTCCATCAGGATCAACAAGTTCTGCGTCGAGATTGCCAGAGCGCAGATCGTAAATGTGTAGTCTATTCCCGTTGCCGGTGGCCGCGAAGCGGGCATTGTCTGAAATTGCGACAGCATAACTCGAGTGGACGCCTTCAAGGGGCTCCCATTCTATCGGTCCTGCGAGGATAGAGGAGGATTTGCCTTCACCACCCTGTTCGATCCAAAGTCTAAGGAGTGCGAGCTCGGCAGGATTCAGGTTGGACGCATTCGACTTGTTGTTCTTTGGAGGCATGAATTCCTCCTCGAGATGAGCTGCCGTAAGGAACAGGAGGCTCTCCATTGGCTTGCCCGGAACAAGAGCAGGGCCGCTGTCTCCTCCGATCAGCATCTCCTCTGGAGATTCGAGGTTCAGGTCGCCCTTGGCTTTTTGCTCATTATGGCACGCAAAGCAGTTTTTGCGAAGAAAGGGTACTACCTCGTTGGCAAAGTCGATTTTGGTGTCTCGCTTCAGTTCACCTATTGGTAAACCCTCTGCGGCAGTGAGGTGCTGAGGTGCTGTCAGGGCAAGACCAAGGGCAACGGAATGTAGTAAAAGAGGTGATCTCATTTCGTGGGATCTTTCGGTGCTTCGTTTACCAGCACGGTAATTAATTTCGAGTGAGTTGTGTGCTTGCGATCTTTCTCCTTTGCGACTTCATTAGCCTGCTTAAGGCGCGCCGACGCATTCTGTTTGGCTGCAGCGGCCCGCTTCACCTTTCCCTCTGCATCCGCGGCAGATTTCTGTGCCTCTTCAAGAGAAGATTTTTTGTCTGCGACTGCTTTTTCGAGAGGCCCTTTAGCCTCATCAGAGGCGGCGGCGAGGTTCTTCTCCGCTTCCTGCAGAGCCTGCTGGGCGGGGGCGATTGCGGCTTTGGATCGTTCAGCTTCCTCCTGCGTTTTCTTTTCCAATTGCATGATCCGGGCTTCTTCTGCTTTGGCAAGCTCTACGGAAGAGATGTTATGCCTGTGTTTTATGGTGCTCTCACCCCGAAGGCTGAAGGTCCATAGCCCTGGCGTAGCTTTGAACTCGTTAGTGGTGCCAAACGTAATCGCCAGTTTTCCCTCGCCGGCATCCTGTTTCAGTTTCACCGAGGGAGGTTTAGCGTGAGGAAGACCGTCAACTCCAATAACCAGATCGCCTTTAAGGCTCATGGACTTTTCAATCTTGAATGGGATTTCCAGCTTTTCTCCGAGTGTTATCTCATAGCGATCTGAAGCTGGCTGAATAATAATCGGTGCGGGTTCGTCCGCGGTGACAGAGAGCGGCAGCTGGCAGGAAAGACGGGATCGGGTGAACTCGGTATCTCGATTGCCGATGGACCACGAGATTGTCCCGGGACGAGCAGTTCGTTTGGTTTCACCAGCAGTTCCAACTACCCTTACGAAACCTTGCCAGTTTTCGACCTCCTTGGTTCCATAAAGAACCAGCGTTGCAGTATCCTGCCCCGCCGGAAGGGTGACGGGGGGGCAATCGATGCCATCGGGGAGTCCTTCCACTGAGAGGGAAATGGAATCCTTGAAGCCATTTCTACGGATCGCAAAAACCCGGAGTAGGGTCGTGCCGCCTCGTCGGATGACTGCACTGTGACGGGAGATGGCCTTGGTAGCCTTTGCGGGGGCGGCATACCATGAAGTGGTCACAAGATCGTAATCCGGTGCGCCCGGCTGGATGATCAGGCGGTAAAGATCCGCAGGGCCGCCACCACCGGTGTAATCGTGAATACGGAGGCGGTAGTTGCCGTCACCTGGAGGGGTAAAGAGCAGCGAGCAGTCATTGTTTCGAAATGGAAAATCTGCTCCGCCGGGATTTCCCCCTGGGTCATCGTTACTGGCGATTTCCTTGAACTGTTCAATTCCCTCAGCGTCTACCGTGACCTGATCAATCCACAGAACGGGATCGGAGCCTGCCCGGATCCGACTTGCTATGCATTCTATCCAGAGAGGCTCTCCTCCTTTGGCTTCAAATCGGTATTGGTCGAGGTCACCCTTGGCGTCAAAACGTGCGTGAGTTTCACTGGGAACTCGGATTGCCTGCTCCTGTCCCTCATTACCCTCCATCACCGGGAAGCGGGAGAAACCAACACGGATGGGATTAGATTTCCTGCCATTTGACTCCAGACGCCAGGTCATTCCGGGGACAAGAGAGGAGTGAATTCCTCCTGCTTCCAGTTCAAGAGTTTTCCGCTGGTCCAAGGGAATCTCAACCTCGATACTTTCCAGTTCCTCCAGTCCCAGACGGATCCCTTCGCCGGTGCTACCTCCGGGGAGATTGCGTCCATAGATCTTGAATTTGCCGGTGGTTCCGAGGGGTCCGGCAGGCGGGTCGATAAAGTCGATGTGAGGAGCATCGGTTACAATCAACCGGTAGGGGTAATGCGTCCCGCCCGCGTAGGTGAAATCGTGGACACGAAGCAAGTAGTGGTCGTCCTTGGGGGCAGTAAAATCGAGTAGTGGATCCCGACCGCTGGTGTCCCTGTCGCGCTTGTATTCATGCCCGCCGCTGTCCGCTATTGAAATCGTGCCATCCATGCGGGAGTCGATAATCTCAGCCTCGCAGCGGATAATTACCCGCTCTCCCTGCTTGAGGCTGACTTTGTAGTGATCTACTGCCGCAGCATCTGCATGCCCGTTAATCACGGTGTTGAGTGGTAGTTCCTCTGCTGTTTCGGGTGAATGATTGACCTGGTGGACCTTTTCCGGAAAGGAGCTTACCGCAAACGCACGCGGCGCACTCATGCCGAGCCGGGTAGCGGCGATGACTTCGTAGACGCCTGGTGCGACATCCGGGGCGACGGAAACCTGGTAGTTAAGCGGTTTGTGGCCAGCAGGGGTGAACTCGGTGGCGGCCATCGGTATCTGCTCGCACTTGATTCCCGGGTGCGAAAAAAGCAGTCCTGTGGTCTCTCCAAGTTCAGCGCCTCCGATAACTACTTCCACTGTTTGTCCAGCCTGGCCGCCTTGCGGAAAAATGGTTTGCAGGTCAGGGTGAGGGAGCTGAGCGTTCGCCAGAGAGGCTCCGATGAGGAGGCAGGAAGTGAAGATGCTTCTTCCTCTGGTATTTGAACTGGTCATACCAGATGGACGGTTAGTGGTTGAAGAGAAACTCCTTGGTGTTGAGAAGAGCCCAGATCAGATCTTCATAAGGTTCACGTGCGAGTGCTTCTGGCGAGAGCTGTTTTTTCTTGGCCTCCTCACTCAGGGTCGAGGGATCCGCGGGGGTGCGTTTTCGATTAAGATAACGTATCCCAACGTCCAGCTCATCCGGTCCGGGAGCTCGTGAAAACGCCCGGCGATATAATTCGCTAATACGGGCCTCGTCACTGAATTCCGTATTCTTAACAAGAAGAGCAGCCCTTGCATTATCAGAGGCGAGCTTGTTTCGGATATTGGTGGAATTGACGAGATGCAGGGCCTGCGCAAGGTTTACATCGTCTGCTCGTTCACATTCGCAGGCACTGTTCATATCCGGGCGGCCGAAAACTGAGAGAAAGTAGGACTCCTTGGTGAACTGATCATCGGGAAGTTGAACCGCGCGAATTCCCTGAGGCTGTCCACTAAACTTTTCCTTTGCGTTGGTAACCGTATTTATTCCATCGAGAAGAATTTCGGCTGGCAGGCGCCGGGGATAGAATCGCGAGTAATTCTGCCGGTCATCCAGATTGAATTCATTAGGGTTGGAACTGAGTTGGTAGGTAGTGCTGTTGCATATTGTGCGGACAAGCCCCTTTAGATCATATCCGCTTTCGACAAAACCCTGCGCGAGGGCGTCGAGAAGTTCGGGGTGGGTTGGAGGATTGGTAACGCGCATATCGTCCTCCGGGTCAACAATGCCGCGTCCAAAGAAATGTTTCCAATAGCGGTTCACCAGCATTCTGGCGAAGAAGGGATTATCCTCGTTGGTCATCCAGTCTGCGAGGGAATCCCGGGGGTCATGATGCTGAGCGAGGCGGAGCTCTGTCCCGCCAAGGGGTTTGGGGGGAAGGGCGCGCCCGCTTCGTGGGTTCTTTGCGCTTGCTACTCCAATTTTGTTAAAGATGACTTCCTCTCCTGGTTGGGCGCCGGGCTTACGGCCGACCTTGGAGAAGAAGGCCTCAAACCCGTAATAATCGTCCTGACTCCATTTCTCGTACGGGTGGTGATGGCATTGGGCGCACTGGAGGCGCTGGCCGAGAAAAATTTGGGCAACATCCTGTAGCTGTTCCTTGCTGTCCTTGACAGTGCGATACCAGATGACCGGTGGGTTATTGCCAACCTCCCCCGATGCCGCAACGAATTGGCGGACAAATGAGTTGTAGGGCACGTTGTGATGGAGGGAATTCCGGATCCATGAGTGAAAGGCAAAGCTGCCCCTCGCATGGTGGGCTGAGGTGCGTTTGTTGCGAAGAATAGCAGCCCACTTGCCGGCGAAGTAGTCGGCGTAGTCAGTGCTTGCAAGCAGTTGGTCGATTTTGAGCGTGCGTTTTTCGGGGTCGGTATCAGCGAGGAACTTATCTGTTTCGTCGAGGGTGGGGAGGCGTCCTGCGATATCGATTGTGGCCCTGCGGAGGAAGGTGGAATCATCGCTGAGCGAAGAGGGGGGAAGGCCAAGGGTGCGAAGCTTGGTAAAGATGTGCTGGTCGACAGGGTTATCGGAGGACGGCAAATTATCGATTGGTGCTCCCAGAGGAATGGTTGCCCGAAAGACACCAACATGTTCCTGAAACCGGATCATAACAGAGGTGCTTCCCGTTCGCTCCTGCATGGTCACAAGGCCTTGGTCACTCACGATCGCCATTTCCTCGTCGTTGGCCTCGTATTGAGCGATACGGGTGACGTCCTTGCTAGATCCGTCACTGAAGTGAGCAACGACCCTTAGCTGCTGGACGGCCTTGGCGCGGGTCAGACGCTCTCGCGGCTCAACCGAAATCCGAGTTACCGGAGAATCACCATCGGAACCATAGGGGAGGCCTTGTCGAATCCAGCGGACAATTGTTTTGTAGTCATCACTGTTTCGAGTGAGGCGGGATCCTCCCTGATGAGGAAGTTCTCCGCTAGCTTTGAGGAGAAGCAGGCTGTGGGTTGGAGAGGCTCTGAAAATGCGCCGCCCCAATCCTTCTCGCACCAGATAGCCGTGGTCGTCCTGTGGTTCATAACCGAGCAGTGAGAGTTTAAATCCGTTCTGGCCTTCAGCCTTTCCATGGCATCCACCCCCGTTGCAACCATGGCGTGTAAAAATAGGCACAATTTCATTGGGGAAGCTGATCGGAAGCTGTTCGTCTGCCTGACTCACCTTGACCGTTCTCGAAAGGAGTGAATCCGCGTATTCTGCAATTATAGTGGCACTACCATTGCCGATGACTCGAATGAGTCCGCTCGGAGAAACTGTCACGATACCGGAAGGCTCCACCGAAAATTCAGCAATTGCTGTTACATCCTTTTTTCCGTCGCCCTCGTGCGAGGTAAGCACAAGCTGATGCAGGTCGTGCGGCCCCGTCNNGGCTGTGGCTTGGAGACGCCCTGAAAATGCGTCTCCCCAATCCCTCTCGGGCAAGATAGTTGTGGTCGTCTTGTGGTTCGTATCCGAGCAGTGAAAGTTTAAATCCGTTCTGGCCCTCAGCCTTTCCGTGACACCCACCTCCGTTGCAGCCGTGGCGCGTAAAAATGGGTACGATTTCATTGGGGAAACTGATCGGAAGCTGTTCTTTCGCCTGACTCACCTTGACCGTTCTCGCAAGGAATGAACCTGCGTGTTTCGCGGTTATTGTGGCACTGCCGTTACCGATGACGCGGATAAGGCCGGTAGGAGAGACCGACACGACGCCGGCAGGCTCTACCGCGAATCCTGCACTAGCGGTTACATCTTCTGTTGCTCCACTCTCATGGAGGGTAAGCACGAGCTGATGGAGGTCGTGCGGACCTTTCATCGTGA
>DFWB01000369.1 GCA_002380675.1 Akkermansiaceae bacterium UBA4145 | reverse complement strand
TGAGGCGGTCGAGGGAGGGCACCGCGTTCTTGTCTTTAGTCAGTTCGTACAAATGCTGCAGGGTATTGTCCCCGTGCTGGCAGACCGTGGCTTCGAGTTCTGTTATCTCGACGGTCAGACTCGCAATCGAGGTGATGTGGTAAGGCGTTTTCAGGATTCAGCCATCCCTGTTTTCCTCATCAGCCTCAAGGCTGGGGGGGTAGGGTTGAACCTGACTGGTGCGGATACCGTGATTCATGTTGATCCGTGGTGGAATCCGGCAGTTGAGGCCCAGGCGACGGACCGTGCTCACCGTATTGGTCAGAAGCGGGTGGTAACTTCGTACAAGTTGATTGCGCGGGACACCGTGGAGGAGAAAATTGTGGCGCTCCAGGAGCGTAAGCGGGAGATGATCGCCTCGACTCTGGGGGATGGGTCTTTCGGGGGCAACGTGGGTCTCGATGAAGAGGAGATCCTAGGGCTTTTCGGTTAGTCTTGGGCCCCTCACCATCCTCTGGAGGAAGGGAAGAGGGGGCCCCACTCGACGGCTACAGCACAGTTGTGATCTCGGTGGTTACCGAATTGGCAAGGAAGCACTCTTGATGTGCCTTATGATGCAGCTCTTCAAGTTTTTCGGCTGAGACCGTGATGCCCTCTGCCCATACGGTTTCAGGATGCAGCTCAACCCTCGCCAGAACAGGCTTTCCACTTTCACCCTTCTCGAGAAATCCAACAGCCTTGTCCACATAGCTCTCGAGGGTAAGTTTCTGAAGGGAGGCCAAGGCGAGAAAGGTCAGCATGTGGCAGCTCGAGAGGGAAGCGACAAAGGCCTGTTCCGGGTCAGGAATTTCGGCCGTGCCGAGATACTCTGCAGCGGCGGAGGCTCTGAGAGAAACCCCGTGTCCAAAATCAAGGGCGTGATCTCTCGAATAGCTCTTGTATCCGAAGTCCTTGTTGTCGCGGTTCCAGGTAAGCGTAATAGGGTGGGAGCTCATGTTCAGTGGTCGGTCGGAAATATATTCAGATTGGTCGAAGTTCCTTTGTCTACAGCGAACGCTCTTTCCTGAACATCCTAATTTGGATTCAGCTTCTGGTGGAGCTGCTGCAGAGAGGAAATAATTGGATTGAATCCGGCCAGCTCCTCGCCCGAGTTCACCTTCTTGCTGGAGGCGATCCGCTTGGCGATCAGAGACTTGATGCTCTCTATGATGACGGGCTCGTTCTGGATGAGAAGGTTCAGTTCGGCGGCTTTCTGGAGCGAAAAAATATTCATGTTACATGATCCGGTAAAAACCAGCTCCTCATCAAAGAGCAGCAACTTGGCGTGGATCATGGTGTCTGTGAGGTAGACTTCGACAGGGGCCCGGCTGTAGAGATCGTGGATCGCCCAGTAGTTCACGTCATTGCCGATATTGGCTTCTCTTGAGAAGAGCACCGTGATGCGGATGCCCCTTGCTGCAGCCTCGACAAGAGCATCAGCAAACTCAGGGTCTCCAAGATAGGCGACTTCGATATAGATGGACGTTCTTGCCTTCCCGATGAGGTCAAGGACTGCAGGTTTAATTTCGAAGGAAGATTCGCCCGTTGATCGATGAGAGTTACAGACGAACTCGACATTCCGCTCAAGATCACAAGGGATATCGCCCTGCATTCTACCACGAAGTCTCTGGATAAGTTGAGGGCCCTCAAGCGCGAGCATGTAATCAAAGTAGTCTTGGTGACGGTCCTCAATGTTGATGCTTCCTGTGACAAGGAGGCGTTCGTCAAAGATGTAATATTTGGTGTGGGTCTTGTTGACCCATTCAACCGTCACATTCGGGTGAGCGAGGAGAGCGGCGCCCAGCTCCTGATCATGATCGTCCTCCACGAAGGTATTGGGAAAGGTGCGCCCGATGATCTTGTAGAAGAATCGCTTAAGGAGTGGGATTTTGCGCGGAAAGAAGGGTTTGCGATTCATCTCGATCACCTCGCACATGATGGCCCCGATATCCTTGATGATATGGATCTTCACGCCGCGCTCAGCAGCTGCGAGAACCGCTTCACCCACACGCATGCCGGATTCATCTGCGCGCCAGACGTACATGAAAATCTCTACGCTTTTCTGCGCCCTTTCCAATTCCCTGACAACGAGGTCAAAGGTTGGCTCTGCGACTCGTTCCGGGGGAAATGGCCCGCCCAGAGGAGGGTGCAGGAGGTGATATTTTTCGCTCATGGATGCGTGCCCTTGTCTGAACAGGATCGGCTCAGAGCGAAACAGCAAAATCAGGAATATGAGGATTTCAGGGAGGATGGCGTGCTATCCGGGGGCGACCTTACGCCGAAGAATGATGGCATAGCATGAGTCCAGGCAGGAAATTTGGAATTTGTGGTTTGAGATGGGGCGGTAAGCTCCCGTAGACTGTCCTCACCCATGGGACGTGCATTTGAGTATCGGCGAGCCGCGAAAGAAAAGCGGTGGGACAAGATGTCGAAGGTCTTTCCCAAGCTTGCAAGAACCATCACGATGGCGGCAAAGGAGGGAGGAGCGGACCCAGACAGTAACTCCAAGCTGCGCACGGCAATCATCAATGCCAAGGCGGAGAACATGCCCAAGGATAATATCGCGACGGCTATCAAGCGGGCTGCGGGGAAGGACATGGCCGATATTTCTGAGGTCAATTATGAGGCCAAGGGACCTCATGGGGTAATGTTGTTTATCGAAACTGCGACCGACAATACGAACCGGACGATCACCAACGTGCGCACACCGATCAATAAGGCAGGGGGAGAGATGCTCAATAGCGGCTCTCTCGAGTTCCTTTTCGATCGTAAGACGGTGATCCAGTTTGAGAAAAAGGAGGGTCATGATCTTGAGGAAATTGAACTCCAACTCATTGACCATGGCCTTGAGGAGCTGGAAGAGAGTGAAGGTACGGTTTTTGTGTATGGGGATTTTACCAATTTTGGTTCTCTCTCGCAGGGTTGCGAGGAACTCGGTATCGAGCTGAGCAGGGCCGGACTGCAGCGAATCTCCAACAATCCCCAGGAGTTCAGCGAGTCTCAACTGGACGAGATCGAGTCCCTTATCGACAAGCTCGAGGACGACGAGGACGTGCAGGCGGTCTATACCAATATCGCCTGATTCTGCGGAAGGAGGTCGAGAGTCAGGCCGGATGAACGGTGTATCCACCAGAGCGCTCGTCAGCCTCAAGTTTCAGGAAACCGTGTTCTTCGGCACCAAGAAGGACCTCGTTAAAGGACCTGAAGCCATGGGCTCGTTCGTTGAATCCCGGGTTACGGCGCTTGAGGGCCTGTTTGATCATAGATCCCCAGATGGCCTCATCGTTGCCCCGCTCTTCAAGGAGGGCCTCGAAGGTGTCTGCGACCTGTTCCAGAGCAGCTTCGGTGGGGGGGCCTTCTGAGGACTTTCGGCCCGCGGTTTTCTTCTTGGCGACCTTTCTGGCCACCTTCTTCTTGGCGGTCTTCTTGGCAGGTGATTTACGGACGAGATCATCGTAGTAGATAAATTCGTCACAATTCTTGATGAAGAGGTCCGAGCTTGAGTTCTTCACGCCGACGCCGATGACGGTCTTTGCGTTTTCGCGAAGTTTGCTGACGAGCGGCGAAAAATCAGAGTCTCCCGAAATGATCACGAAGGTGTCGACGTGGCTCTTGGTGTAGCAGAGGTCCAAGGCGTCCACCACCATTCGGATATCGGCAGAATTCTTGCCGGACTGTCGGAAGTGAGGAATTTCGATCAGCTCGAAGGCGGCATCGTGAAGATCGCGTTTGAATTCCTTAAACCGTGAGAAGTCGCAGTAAGCCTTTTTCAGGACGATGTGCCCCCGTAAGAACAGGCGTTCAAAGACTTTTGTAATCGAGAAGGTTGGATAGCGGGCATCGCGGGCGCCAATGGCGATATTCTCCAAATCGAGAAAGACCGCCATGGTGGCATTGGGATCATTGAGAGAAGTCGTGATGGCAGAGTCTAGGCATGATGAAAGTCAGGAGCAAGAAGCGACCGGTCATCAATTCCGGCGGGTGGGAGAAATCAGAGTTATTTTTTACGGGCTCCGGATCTCTTGTAGGAAATCCCCAGATCGTTTGTGCGGATGGCCTTCAGCTTGGTGGCGAGGCGATCCTCGAAGCTTCGGGTGATATCTGCATGTGAAGCGTTGTCAGCAAGATTGGTGAATTGTCCTGGATCCTTCACCATATCGAACAATTCCCGTCCCCCTGCAGCTTCTTCACCATACTGAAGATAGGCCCAGTTCCGGTCACGGAGGAGAAATCCCTTCCTCATTGGAGCCACGCAAAAAGCATCCTTCCGTACTTCGTGGTCGGGGTCGTCGAGCATGCGGGAAATGTCCTTCCCCTGGAGCCGCTCGGGCACCTTGAGGCCGCAGAGGGCGGCGGTGGTGGGATAGAGGTCCAGTAGTTCGACAAAGGAATGGCAGACCGCGGGTTTTTTCCCGGGGACGCAGATAATGAGGGGGACGCCGGCAGACTCGTCCCGCAGGCTGACCTTGGCCCAGAAATCGTGCTCACCGAGGTGAAATCCATGGTCGCTGGTGAAGATAATGATGGTCTTCTCGGCAAGCCCGGATTGGTCCAGTGCATCAAGAACCTTTCCCACCTGAGCATCCATGTAGGCGACCGAGGCATAGTATCCTCCGACGGCCTTCTTCTGCCGGCGGACGTCCATTTTCATGTTGATACTGGTGCAGTAATTGATGCCGGCTTTCGGGATGTCTTCCCAGTCGTCCTTGACCTTGGGAGGGAGGATCATCTTGCTGTAGGGAAGGAAGGGCTTGTAGTAGGAACGGGGGGCGACGAAGGGAACGTGTGGGCGGACGAAGCCCACCCCGAGCCAGAAGGGTTGCTTTGAGTTCTTTCGCTCTGCGATAAGCTTGCAGGCCTTGGCAGCGGTCTTTCCGTCGGAGTGGACGAGATCGCCCCCGTCGGCCTCCACCACGACGAAGGTGTTTCCGCCTACGGGGGGTTTTTTCCCGTCGGGATTGTTCTGAAGGGTTTCTCCGTCACCGGGGGCTCTCCACTCAGGACCCTTGCTGTTGAATCGCTCGGTCCAGGAGGCCTCATCATCAGCGCCGTGACCTCCGCCCTCGATTCCGCCGGGAACCCCCATGTGATAGATCTTGCTGACGCGGGCGGCATGATAGCCGTTGTTGATGAAGTGCTGTGACCATGTCGCACGGGTTCCGATTCGCGGCCGGGGATTGCGATAACCGAGTTCTCCGGTGGCATGGGGATAATAGCCTGACATGAAGGAAGCACGGGAGGGACCGCAGTAGGTTCCCTGGCAGTAGGCTCTGGTGAAGCGTGTCCCACGCGCGGCGAGGCGATCAATATTAGGAGTCTGACAGACTTTATTGCCGTAGCACGAAAGCGCTGTGTAGGTGAGATCGTCGGAAATGAGGAAGAGGACGTTATACTCAGGAGGATCAGCTGCGGTAAGTTTTGAGGCGCAACTGCAGAGAAGGAGAGAGAGAATAAGGAGCTTCCGCATCATGGCATGGTAGCCTAGTGTCCTCACGGGAGGAACCAATCAGATTCAATGGGCATCAGGCGCGATCACGCAGGGGGCTTGTTTGCCCGGCTGTGAGCAGGTGGAGCCGTGCAGTAGCGGATGCGTTGTATCCCCGTTACTTGAGAACCCCGGAGAGATCGAAGGCGGTGACTTTGTTCTCCAGCATCTGGGGAACAATGAGCAGCTTTTTTTTGGCGATGTAGGCGATGTCAGCTGACCCCTTGGGAAGGTCCAGAACGGAGGTTACTGCTCCCTTTGCGCTGATATGGAGAACCGCACCCTCAATCCAGTCAGTAACCAGAAAGCCGCCCTTCCCATCCAGCTCTACACCATCCAGATTTCCCACCGTTGCCGCAGTTATTGGTTTTACCTTACGGGTGCCGAGGTCCATGGCGAGAAGCCGGCCCAGAGTCAGGGTGTCAAAGGAGTCCTGAATGTCGCGCCCCCACCCGGCGATGTAGAGTGTGTTGCCATTCACGAGAAGCCCGTTCGGGCTGTCGAGTTCAACTCCGGAAGCAATTTGAGACACCTTGTTGGCCTGGAGAGCGTAAATGGAGCTGGCCAGCATGTCGGATACGAGCACTGTGCCCCTAGGCGTCACCGCGACATCATTGAGAAATTTCGCTCCGGCGACTTCATGGATCGCCAGTGTGTTTGCGGTTTCGATGGTTATCCCGACCAAGCGGTCAATATCGGCAACCCAGAGGACTCCTCCCGTAGAGCGGAGTCCCTTCGGAGCGTTGAGTCCCGCGAACCAGCGCGGATTTACCATCGTTCCGTCAGGCTTGAGAACAGAGATCACACCGTCTCCATCCTTTCCCAGTCCACCGCCTTCACCGACCTGTGAGAGGTAGATGTTACCCGACTTTTCATGATAGTAGGCGCTCTCGGGAGCCTTGATGCCTTTCGATAGCTCCCAGGCGATCTTTGGAGCCTGAGCCATGGAGAAGAGGCTCGAAGTAAGGAGTAGTGAACTGACGGCTAACAGATTGCGGTAAGTCTTCATTGCGGAAAGGCGAAGCTAAGCCTCGAATTCTGGTCTGCCCAGTGGAAAACGTGTTTATCGGGGAAAGGGTGATAGCGGTCCTGAGATCGCTGGAAATCCGGTTATATTGACGGTTACCATGCAGAGAGCACTACTCCCCGGGATGTGTGTCTTGACGAAGGAGGTGAGAGGGACTCAGTTTGTGGTATGAGCACACGCCTAATACCGCAAGTCCTGCCGATCTGTCTGCTCTTGCTGTCCCTCGCCCATGCGGAGCCTCCTAAAGAGGCCGCATTCAAATACCTTTCTCCGGACGAGGCCATCGCCAAGATGAAAAGTCCCGAGGGCTTTGTAGTGAATGCCTTTGCTGCTGAGCCAGATTGTCAGCAACCCTTCGCCTTTACTTTTGATGAGCGAGGCCGGATCTGGCTCTGCGAAAATCTGAATTACGAGACCAGACGGTCAGACCTCTACGACTTGGGACCACAGGGCCGCATCGTAATCCTCACGGATACCGATGGAGACGGTGAGATGGATGAGCGGAAGGTCTTCAAGGACAAGATCATGTTTCCTACCGGGATTGCGCTGGGGCATGGTGGAGTGTGGGTGGGTTCTCCTCCTAATCTCCTCTTCATTCCGGACCGGAATCGCGATGACATTCCGGATGCCGAGCCTGAGATCAAGCTAGATGGATGGGGACGGCAGGATCGCCATGAAACCCTGAACAGTTTTCTCTGGGGTCCCGATGGTTGGTTATACGGGACTCATGGGGTCTTTACTCATTCCAATGTCGGCAAGCCCGGTGCTCCTGACAGTGAGCGCCAGAAGATCAACGCCGGGGTGTGGCGCTACCACCCCCTCAATGAAAAGTTCGAGGTATTTGCCTATGGCACCAGTAATCCCTGGGGACTCGATTTTGATGAGAACGGTCAGGCGTTCGTCACTGCCTGCGTCATTCCACACATGTTTCACATCATTCAGGGCGGGCGCTACCACCGGCAGGCAGGTCGTCATTTCAACCCTTACGTTTACGACGACATTAAGACCATTGCGGATCACCGCCACCCCTCTGCACATGGGGGTGCACGATTCTACCTGGCAGACCAGTTCCCCGAGAAATACCGGAAGAAGCTCTTCATGTGTAATATCCATATGCATGGGGTGCTGGTTGATGAGATTAAAAGGAAAGGCTCCGGGTATGTCGCAAGTGATCCCAAGTTTGGGGGCACGTTCTCGATGTCCAACGATCCGCAGTGGCTTGGATTTAACATGGAGATTGGTCCGGACGGATCCCTGTATGCCATCGATTGGCACGACTCGGATATCTGCGGACGCAAGGTCCTGCACCGCAAGACGGGTCGGATCTGGAGATACAGCTGGGGAAAGCAGAGCTTCCCGGTGGGAATGGATCTCACGAAACTGCCAGACGAGGAACTGGTGGAGATGCATCTTCACCCCAACGAATGGTATGTCCGGCAGTCCCGACGTCTCTTGCAGGAGCGGGCTCTCGCTGGAAAAATCAAGCCGGCAACCCTAGGGGGATTGCGAAGGATTCTCGACGAACATGAGGACCCGGCTCGTCGCCTGCGGGCTCTTTGGACGTTGCAGCTCGTGGGTGGACTGGGAGACGTCATGCTGGCTCCCCTCCTGAACGACAAGGCCGAATATATCCGGGCTTGGGCGATTCAGCTCATTGCAGAGGACAGGCGGGTTCCTGATGCGGTGCTCGAGAAGTGGGCGGTGATGGCGAGAGAGGACAAGAGTGCCGTGGTTCGCCTCTTCCTTGCGTCAGCGATGCAACGCGTCGATCATGCCAAGCGCTGGGATGTCCTGACTGCTCTGGTTGGCCATGTGGAGGATAAGAGTGATCATAACCTGCCGCTACTTATCTGGTATGCCCTCGAGCCGCTGGTTGTCACTGATGAGGATCGGACCGCGGAGGTTGTTGCTGCCTGCAAAATACCGAAGGTCAGCGAATACATTGCTCGCCGCAGAAAGGCAGGGGGTAAGGCCGCGGCGGTTAAACCCCGCCCTAAGGGCCCCAAGGCCAAGCCGGCCAAGTCGGTCTCCGCAAAGGGGCTGGTATTACATCTCAAACCAGAAGACATCGGTAGCAGCGAGGAGTGGGGTGGAGCGTCCCAGCCGCAGAAGGCCTTCCGGCCTGCAGTAGTGGCCTCTCTGGGAGGGCGCCGGGCTTTCAAGTTTGACGGTGCAGATGATCGGCTCGAGATTGCTCACCGGGAGGATCTTGCCTTTGGGAAAAGTGACGCCTACTCGCTGGCCACGTGGGTCTATATTGAGGGGACTGGTCGTGGATGGACAGCTTTGGTGAACAAGTCCCGGGCGAAATCAGATTGGTATGGCGTCTGGATCAACGAGGAGGGCCACTGGCTCATGGGAGGACAGAAGTCCAATGTAGAGGGTACCCGAGTGACGAGGGGCTGGCATCACGTCTGTATCACGCAGGATAAAAGCGAACGGTTTCTTTTTGTCGATGGCCATCTTGCGGCCTACGGCGCGGGTTCGGTAGCTGCCGATGGCGCGGGTGCGCTCTGGATTGGCGGTGCCCCTTCGGTAGAGGAATTTTTCAACGGGGGGATTAATGAGGTCCGCATATACCGACGAGCATTGAGCGCTGGTGAGGTGAGCTGCCTCTCCGACCAACCGGTGGGGTTGGCGAGTCAGGGCGCACGGGCGGAGGAAAATACGCCAGAATTATTTGCGCATTACCGTGAGCTTCTCTCTGAGGAGAACCTCAGCGGAGCTGATCTGGAGCATGGACATCTGGTATTTTCGAACAGTTGTGGGCGTTGCCATGCAGTGAACGGTGAGGGGGGGCTGTCCGGTCCGGCTCTGAACCCTTCGGAGGTTGCAGACCTCGATTACCTCCTTCCTCATGTCCTTGATCCAGATGGAGAAATCGATGAGAGCTACCGTTACTTTAAGTTCGAACTTACGGATGAGCGGGTGGTTTTGGGGGTGATTGCAGAGGAGACCGCGGAATCCTACACTCTTGATTCCAACGTGGGGCGCTTCGACTTGGACAAGGCGGACGTCGCGCATATTGATGTTCTGCCCTATTCACTCATGCCCGATGCGGTCTTCCAGACCATGACTGATCGCGAGGTGCGTGATCTGGTGGCCTTCCTGCGACAGTGAGAGAGCGTCCGCTTCCTGGTGCGGGCTCGAGAACAGCTTCATGATCTATCTCGACTCCAACGCGACATCCCAGATTCATCCGGAGGTGGTAGAGGCCATGATGCCCTACCTGACGGAGCATTGGCATAATCCCTCGAGTGGATACCGTTCCGCCCGAACGGTCCGGGACGCTCTTTCGACCGCACGGGAGCAGGTCGCTGCGCTGATTAACGCCCACCCGGATGAGATCGTTTTCACGGGAGGGGGGACCGAGTCCAACAACATGACCTTGAAGTGGCTGGCCCGCCATGTGGGTCGGAAGGAGTCGAAGGTGGTTACCGGGGCGACCGAGCATAGTGCTGTTTTGCGACCCTGTGAGGCGATGGAGGCGGTGGGCTATGATGTCTCCATTTGCAGCGTGCAGGGCGACGGCCGCCTCAGTCTCGACCAACTCAGTGAACTTGTAGATAGTGAGCGCCCGGGATTCGCCTCGGTAATGTGGTCTAACAACGAGACCGGGGTGACCCATCCGGTCGCCGAGGCCTGTGCCGTGGTCAAGGAGGCTGGCTGGGCATTTCATACCGATGCCATTCAGGCCATTGGAAAGATGCCGGTGGATGTTCGGGAGGTGCCGGTCGACTATCTCTCCCTGAGTGGGCATAAGTTTCATGCCCCTAAGGGAGTGGGAGCTCTCTATGTCCGGCAGGGTCTTCGCTTTGAACCGATGCTCCGCGGTGGAGGGCAGGAGAATGAGCGGCGAAGTGGCACCGAAAACGTGCCCTTTATCATTGGACTGGGAAAGGCTGCTGAAATTATGAAAGGAGAGCTCGACCGGGACGGTCACGCGGGAGTGCGCCAGCGCCGGGACCGGTTCGAGGATCGTTTGGTAAGCGAAATCGAGGGCGTGACTCTGAACGGCTCCCGGGAGCACCGGGCAGCCAATATCATTCATGCGTCCTTTGACCACTGTGAGGCGGCAGGTCTGCTTATCCTTCTCGATGAGGCCGGGGTTCAGTGTTCGGCAGGAAGTGCCTGTATGACGGGAAAGCAGCAGCCCAGCCATGTCCAGAAGGCCATGGGGTTCTCCGATGAGAAGGCCCGGAGTAGCCTGCGAATTTCTCTTTCCCTCTTCACCACCGACGAAGAGGTGGAAGAGGCTGCCAGCGCAGTGGCCGCGGCAGTTGCCAAGCTCCGCAGCGTGCAGGGTCCGCCTGGGGTTGGGCCCGTGGTTGTCTACGGAAGTTAGTTAGCCGCCAGCGAAGGGGACGCACCTCGCGGCTTGACGAGGGCTCACCGCTACCGCAGTCTCCGCGGCCCACTGACTCATACCACCATGGCCACCAAGATTTATACCAATAAGGACGCCAATATTAATGCCATCCGGCGCAAGAAACTTGCTGTGATCGGATTCGGATCACAGGGACACGCCCATGCCCTTAATCTCAAGGAGAGTGGCTGTGACGTGACCATCGGACTTTACTCCAAGTCAAAATCCCGTCCCGTGGCCAAGAAACTTGGCTTCAAGGTCATGGATACCGGGGATGCAGTGAAGCATGCGGATGTGATTTTTGTCGCGACTCCTGACACCGTGATTCCCTCGGTTTACGAAAAGGATATTGCTCCTAATCTCTCGGCAGGAAAGACCCTTCTCTTCTCTCACGGGTTTGCGGTTCATTTTGACCTTATCGATACTCCGGATGACATCGATGTCATCATGGTAGCCCCCAAGGGCCCCGGACACACGGTGCGGAGCCAGTTCGTTGAGAAAAAGGGAGTTCCGACCCTGATTGCGGTCGACAAGGATGCGAC
>DFWB01000233.1 GCA_002380675.1 Akkermansiaceae bacterium UBA4145 | reverse complement strand
GCTGGTGTCTGCGCTCATTTTTACCGCAATATCGACAAGAAGTCCGCACGCCACTTGGAGGAGCGGTCCAGCCAAGCTGATCAGAATGTGCTGCCCCCGGCTAAAGGGCGCTCCTTGGCAGATAGCGTGTCCGCCCATGCCGTGGAGAACGATGGAAATATGCCGGCCTCCAAAGACACGCATCGTGAGAGCATGTCCGAGTTCGTGAATAAGGATGGAGACAACTCCTGCTGCCATGAAGAGAAGAACCGGCAAAAGGTCTTCTGATTCCTTGATCCCAAGGGCGCCTCCGCAGAAGGCGAGGATGGCCCAGTGCCACGGTTCCACCGTGACCGGGAAGCCGAAGAGACGGAAACGAATCACGCGCAGAGGCTAATCTCTGTTCTCGCAGAGGTCGAGTGCCCAATGGGCATCGTCAAGTGGGGAAGGCGGGCGCCCAAGCCTCAGCCAGACTCTGGTGCTTGTCGGCGAGAGCCGAAATGCCAAACGAAAAAGACTACTGTTTTTTCGCGGTTTTTTTCTTCGCGGCTTTCTTGCGCGGCGGAAACTCAAAGGTGGGCCGACCCTGCTCGAAGTCGTAGTTCAGAAAGGCGTCAAACTTCCTCTTGGTGCGGTTGGAGACAAATCCCTTCAGAAGTTCACTTTTCTCTCCGTTGAGCATTCGGATGGCTGCCTCGCGGGGAATTTCGGCGGAAAGGATGGTGCGTGAAAACTTGACGCCATCGGGCTCCTTTTTGGTTTTCAGTGAGGGGACAAGGTAGCTCTTTTCAGTCTCATAGAGATCGTGGGCCGTTTCTTCGTAAGTAATACTGGCAACGATCTGGTCCTCCGATAGCTCTTCTGGTTCGTCCTGCTCAAAGACGAAATTGGTCTTAAAGCGCCCCTTCTTTCCAGTCTTGCTGACGGACTGAACCAATTCGATGGCGGCTTCGAAGGGTTTGTTAAAACGAGAGATAAATCCTTCCCGAGGCCCAAGAAACTTTGTGGTGAAGAGTTCCTTGGCTTCATCCTCGCTGAGTTGACGGCCGGCAATGTATTTGGAGATCCGAAACTTGCACTCCAGTTCCTCACATTCGTAGGTTGCGTCCGTCTGTTTCAACTCAGTCACCCCGCATTCCGGGCAGGTGCACTGTAGAGGAGGGAACGAGCGAGAGACGGCTTCGTCGTAATGGGCCCGGGCCTTCTTCACGACCTCCTCAGTAAAGGTCGTGATCTCCTGCATGAATGTCTGACGGTCGAGCTTGCCATCTTCCATCTGGTGAAGTTTGGCCTCCCAGTCTCCTGTCATGGAGGGGGAGGTCAGGGGCTTGATATCCATTTCGTCCAGGAGTCCGATTAGTCGCTGTCCCTTTCCAGTGACATTGAGATCCCGTCCATCGCGAGCGAGGTATTTCTGTCTGAGCAGACCCTCGATGATATTAGCTCTGGTTGCCGGAGTGCCGAGACCTCGCTCGGACATGGCCTCACGGAGTTCTTCATCATCGACTAGTTTCCCGGCGCCTTCCATTGCGGAGAGGAGAGTAGACTCCGTGTAGCGTGCAGGAGGATTGGTTTCCTTTTCCTCCAGTTCGATTTCCCGGGTAAGAGCAGGCTCACCCTCGTCGACGGGTACCAGCTCATCCTTTCCGCTGGCTACTCCAACGGCACGGCCGTAGACACCAAGCCATCCCGGGGTCACGAGAATTTTTCCATCTGTTCGGAAGGTGTCCTCATCCTCACCATGGGTGATGGTGGTGAGTCGCTTGGTTACCTCAAACTCTGCATGGGGGAAGAACACGGCGACGAAGCGCTTCACGATCATGTCGTAGATGTGCTGTTCCTGTTCCTTGGCGAGGCTGACTACCCGTCCAGTGGGAATGATGGCGAAGTGATCTGAGACCTTGGCGTTGTTGAAGACCCGTTTTTGGAGGGAGATCCGGTTGTTCTCGAGGGAGTCGGCTGCCCATTTGGCCACGGGCAGATTGGACTTTGCCAGCTCCTCGGTGGTTCGAATGACGTCCTGCAGGTAATCCTCCGGAAGATATCGGGAGTCGGTCCGCGGATAAGTCACCATCTTATGCCGCTCGTAAAGGGCTTGAGTAAAGGACAAGGTGTTTCTCGCCGTGAAGGGAGCTTCCCTCTGGAGAGTGGTGAGATCGTAGAGCTGTGGTGAGATTTGCTTGGTCGGTTTTTTTTCCTCGGTAACGGCACCCGTCTTTCCTTCGCAGCGGGCGCGAATTCTCTCCGCCTCTTCCTTGTCCCAGATGCGCTCCGCTCTTGAGAGCGGGTTGGCGGGGTCCTTCTTCCATGCAGGATCAATCCAGCGCCCGCTGTAGTCGCCGGCATTCACTCCAAACTCGGCATGAATTTCCGCGTAGGGAGTCGGATTGAAGGCTTGGATCTCGGCTTCGCGTTTTGCGAGGATTGCCAGGGTCGGGGTCTGAACCCGTCCGGCGGCAGTGATATTAAACCCACCATGACGCGAGCGGAAGCAGGTCAGGGCACGAGTTGAATTCAGACCAACCAGCCAGTCCGACTCTGAGCGGCACTTGGCTGCATCCGCCAGGTCGCCCATGTCCTCACCATTCCGGAGGCTATCCCAGGCCTGCTGAATAGCCCCGGTGGTCATCGATTGCATCCAAAGGCGTTTTACGGGTTTGTCGATATCTCCAATGTCGAGGATGTACTGGAAGATGAGCTCCCCCTCCCGCCCGGCGTCACAGGCATTTACAATGAGGTCAACATCCTTGCGACGGGCCTGCTTCAGGACATGTCGGAGTCTGCCCTCGGTTTTTTCAATCGGTTGAAGCTCGAATGATCCCGGAATGGCGGGAAGAACGTCAAATTTCCAAGGAAGATTTTTTCCGTTAGGACCGGTTGGCATCTTGAGTTCGACAAGATGCCCGACTGCCGAGGTGATGATGGCTTCGTCGTTTTCGAAGTATCTGGCATCGAGAGATTTCCCCTTTTTCTCGAACTTGCCGAGGTGTTTGGCGAGAGAGCGGGAGAGGTCAGTCATGACTGAAGGCTTCTCCGCGATGATGAGGGTTTTGGGCATTCGGTGAGGGCACATACGCGCCGGAAGGCGGGTTTGAAAAGAGGATTTTTTTCAGAAGATCTCTTTGTTGGGCTCTCAGGGCCTCGAACAACGTCCTTCTGGGGAGGCCTCTCTGCCACTGAAACTCTGGGATTGTGAGTGAGTTGCTACAGGGCGCATCCATTGCAGGGACTTCCAGAAAAAGGAAGGTCGGGCGAGTCCGATTCGGGGGGATGAGCCCATAAAACAGGCTCGAGAGGCTTGGCTGATAGCCTGTAAATCAGGAGGATTGTACAAAATGGGAACCAGGGAGCTGAACAGCAAGCCCTCTCATCTCAAGGCGGAGGAGGGTTGCGGCGACCACGGAGGCTTCGAGTTCTGCGTCCTCGATAATCTGGTCCATGGTGCGCTCTTCTTTGCTCAGGGTGGCGAGAACAAGGCTTTCATTCTCGCTCAGGCGCAGATTTCCCGAGGCAGAGTCAGGGTCGTGTAGAGGAGCCCTGGTCCTGCTTTCCGGCGCCAGGGGTGGAAGTTCGTCAATGATCTGAGAGCCCTCGGTGACCAAAATTGCTCCTGTCCTGATCAGTGCGTTACAGCCCTCTGAGCTGGGGCGGTCGATTCCGCCCGGAACAGCAAAGATATGCTTGCCGTATTCTGCAGCGAGATTGGCAGTGATGAGGGCACCAGACCGTTTGGCGCACTCTACGACCAGAATGCCCTCGCACCAACCTGCAACGATGCGATTCCGCTGGGGAAAGGTATAGCGGGTGGGACTGGTGTTGATTGGGAATTCGGATACTACCGCACCGTTTCCGTCAGCAATCCGTTCCGCAAGGGCCATGTTCTCGGGAGGGTAGAGCTGGCCCAGTCCGGAGCCCAAGACCGCAATAGTCCGGCCTTCTGCGGCCAGTGCTCCCTCATGGGCAGCGGTATCGATTCCGCGCGCGAGCCCCGAGATGATGGTCAATCCCATATGAGCAAGCTGGAACGATAGTTTGTGGGTGCAGTCTCTTCCGTAGTGAGTTGTCTTTCTGGATCCCACCACGGCAAGGGATCGAGAATCGCTCTCGAGGACGTTTCCCCAGACGTAAAGAAGAAGAGGTGCATCTGGAAGGTGATGAAAAGGAGGGGGCCACGCTGAGTCCTCCGGGGTCAAAAGAGTGAGGCCCCTTGACTTAATGGAAGCAAGCTCTCCCTGAAGATCGACGTGGTCCTCCCAGGAAGCAATCATACTTGCGATTTCAGATCCGATTCCAGAAACAGCAGTAAGCTTGTTTCGATGAGCGCGTAATACTCCCTCTGCCCCGCCGAAGTGTTGGATGAGCCGGCGAACTCTGATGGGTCCGATACCAGGAAGGAGGTTGAGAGCCAGAATGCTTTCGAGGAATGTCATGATCACGAACCCCGCTTCGTGACAGCGGTCAGCGGACAGGGTGGTCTATCAAGCCAGTCTTTCCGAGATCGTAATAGAGAACGATAGGGTTATGGGGGCTTGGGGAGTTTCTGTTTTAGCAGTCTTTTTTCAGGCTCAGCCGGGTAAACCGAGGCTCCAAGCCTCTGTATGATTGACATCCTTTCTCTCGGTTGAGAGCAGACAGTAATGAAACAGGTGGTGATTATCGCGGTGGCTCTTTTGGTGGGATCCCTCATTGGAGTTTCTTCGGGAAGGGAGCCGCTCAAGAAAATTCCGGATGGTCTGGTGGTCCTGACCTTTGATGATTGTAACAAGTCTGACCGGTCCTTTGTGGCCAAGGTGCTGAAGGAGAAGAAGTTTGGCGCTACTTTTTATGTGACCGAAGGGCTCGGATTTCTCCGGAACAAGGACAACTATGTTACGTGGGAAGAAATCGTCGAGCTGGACAGGATGGGTTTCGAGATTGGAAACCACACAAAGACCCATCCGCATATGCCGAGGCTCTCTCCCGAGCAGATGAGAAACGAGCTCCTCCATATCGAGAAGCGGTGCAAGGAATACGGAATCCGCAAACCGGTGACCTTCTGTTATCCCGGATTCGGACATAGTCCCGCCTGCGTTACGGAGTTACAGCGCTTGAATTATCTTTTCGCACGGCGGGGAGTAGGACCGGAATTCAAGGATGGCGGCCGGGGTGGACGAGGGCCAGCCTATGATCCCGGGGTTGATCATCCTCTACTGGTTCCTACTACTGGATACGCTGGTCCAGACTGGAAGATGGAGGATTTCGTATGGGCCGTCAGCCAGGCGCGGGACGGGCGCATTGCCGTATTGTGCTATCATGGTGTACCAGCTCGAGAGCACCCCTGGGTCAATTGTGATCCAGAGGAATTCCGCAAGCAAATGGCCTACCTGAAGAAGAAGGGATGTACGGTTATTTCGATGCGTGATCTTGCGCTCTTTGTCGACCCTCGCAAGGGGCCCGCGGACCCCTATGCGCCGATCAGAGCTCGTCAGCAAAGGGATAGATAGACTCTTTCTCTGCGCTTGTTACCGCTCCGTGGCTCACTCGGGTTCTGTCAGCGTTTCTGCCGAAGCTTAACCGGGGGAGGAGAGGGAGGGTCGAGAATGTTGAGGAGCGCGGTGACCGCCTTTTCCTCGGGGATCTGTGAATTGTTTTTCCGGATTTTCTGCAGGAGAAGAATGGCTGTTTTTGTGTTCCCGGCCCCCCGGTAGACGTCGACAATGTGGAGATCCTGACGAAGCTGATCTGCTTTGTCGGAATATTTGTCCCGGGCCGCAGTGAAAAAGGCATTGGCCTCTTCCTCTTTCCCGTTAGCTCTTG
This sequence comes from Akkermansiaceae bacterium UBA4145, assembly GCA_002380675.1. Taxonomy (GTDB): domain Bacteria; phylum Verrucomicrobiota; class Verrucomicrobiia; order Verrucomicrobiales; family Akkermansiaceae; genus Roseibacillus_B. The sequence goes on along the minus strand of DFWB01000233.1, from coordinate 3,688 downwards.
CAAGCAGGCCAAGAGCCTCAAACACGATGCCGCTATTGGCTTTGTTCGCGTAAGTTCGAAGCTTTGGAATCAATGCTTCCTCGTCGGATCCCCACCGGAACTGAGCATGCCGGAGGGCCTTGTAATCGCGGTCTTCCTGGTCGCTCAGTTTGATTTCCAGATCTGCCCGGAATGGACGATAGAGGGGATCGCCAAGAAGAACGGCCTGCCAGGAGAGGGCGGGTAGAGCCATGTAGGCGGCTTCGCCGATGGAATATCCTCTAAGGAGCCTGTGGTAGAGGATGTTGAAATGATGAGTCAGTGAGAGAAAGGGCTCGTAAACATTTCCTACCGTGGCAGTGGCGCCCCGGGCAAGAATGGGTCCACACCAGCGGCGATCCGGATTCTGCAGTTCAAAGGCGCTGTAGGAATGGAGGTGGACTGCTACCGCGCCGCGCTTAAACTGGAATGATTCATTGAGGAGCGGTCCGTTACGGTGGTGAGAATACCATCCGAAATAGAGCGCTGCATCGTTCATGGGATAATTGGTGACGTAGGTATCGATGTTTCGATCAACGACACATGGAATGCCAGCGGTCTTATTCATGAGCGCGATTTCCTCAAGCCATTGATCTCCTTGTTCGTAGCCCTTTCCCTTCTGTGAGAGGTCAAGATAGGCTTTGCCCCAGAGGCCCGATTTCTCGATGGCAATTGCGTCGTCAACCATACGCATACAGGTTTTGAGTGAGGGCCCATCTATTCGTGAGACCAGAAGAATTCCGGGGTTGGCCAAGTTCAGGAGGGACTGGTCCTTTTTAAAGTAGGGATTGGGGATCTGGCCCGCGAGTTCATAGCCCTCGATTCCCATAAGGCTCAGTTCCGAATCTACTGAGGCCTCGTTACCCTTTGGGTTTGGTGTGAACGGGCGTTTGTTAGCCTGACCCTCGGGAATCGTGTCCAGAGTGCGCGCGATTTTAAAAGGAACCCCGCGCATGGTGACAAGGACTCTGCGCTTCAGGGTTATCGGTTGTTTTTGGCCACTGGACCCTACCTTGCGGACCCACCAGCTACGATCGTCAAAGATTCCGCAAAGTGGGGTCCGGATTTTCTGGTTGAACTGCTCGCGTGAGATTTCATCGCCGGCCGGAATCGGAAGGCCCACCAGATTATCTTCGGGAATACTACGTGCTTTCGCGTAGTGCAGGGCGAGGCGCTTCGAGTCCTCATCCTCGGTATTATACAGAACGACGACTAGCTCCGGAGGTAATATGGAGGGCTTGGATAGGAGCTGCCCCGGGATAAGCAGGAAAAGACAAGGGAGGAGGACTCTCCGAAGGGTGAACAGGTTCATGATGGTGCGGGATACAGGATAGAGCAGGGCTGTTGTCTCTCAAAGGTTAACTTGAGTCCATCGCATGCCAAGGTAACGGCCTCGGGAAGGCTCAGCTGAACTGCAGCGTCACGGGCGTCGATCTCGTGGGCAAGATGAGTAAGAAAGGATTGCTTGGGATTCAGCTGTGTGATGACGGCAAGAGATTCCTCAATATTCATATGAGTTGGGTGGGGCTGAGGTCGAAGAGCATCTACAACGAAAACATCAAGGTCTTGTAGCAGTGCGATACTGGGACGGGGAATCTCTTTCACGTCGCTGATATATGCCAGTGAATGGCCAGTGGGAAAATCGAAGCGGAACCCAAAGGTCTCCACAGAGGAGTGTATTACGGGGATAGGCGTGACCAGCAGATCCTTGATCGTAAAGGGGCCATCGATGAGGTGAGGGTCGGGGCGAACATAATTTCGTGAAGTGTTGGCCATGGCCCATGGAAACATGCGTTCGAGATCCGCCATCGTTTCGGGCCCTGCGTGAAGTGGTAGCGGCTCTTCACGGTGCCAACAGAAGGCTCTCAGTTCATCGAAGCCCGCGATGTGATCGAGGTGGCAGTGAGTGTAGAGAATGGCATCAATTTCGAACAGGCCTTCGCGAAGTGCCTGTTGACGAAGGTCAGGACCACTGTCTATCAGGACAGAGCATTCGGGTGTGTGCAGGTGGAGAGAGGATCGGGTTCTCTGGTTTCCCGGGTGGTTGGAGGTGCAAACCGGGCACGAGCATCCAATGACTGGGACCCCTACTGATGTCCCGGTGCCCAAAAATGTCGCTGTGACTGGCCCTCCCTCCACGGGTCAAAAATGCAGTTCCCCAAATGTTTCGCAACGAAAGACCGGGGTAAGGTCGAAACCAGGAAGCAAGGGAGGGCCCGGTAGAATGAAGATTTCCCGAGTGGCTGGAGAAGAGTCTCCGTAAGGCTAATTCGCGTGTTGAAGCCTACAGGGTAGGTTTTTTCGGTATTCCCGGCCTCTGGACTGTGGATCGCCTTCCTGAATTCTATGAGGGGGGAGACTTGCAGGTGCCACGGGTGCTAATTCTCAGAGTCATACCTGCTTGCAGCCGATTCCTGGTAAAATTGCGTTGAAAAGAGCGTGGCGATTGTCACGAGGTGAGTTGGTTGCATAATTGGGGTGCCGCAGGACACGATCAGATGCTGAGTCTCTTAAAAATCCGGAACCTTGCCCTCGTGGAGCGGCTCGATTGGGAGATTGGTGCCGGGCTGGTCGGAGTCACTGGCGAAACAGGCGCGGGGAAGTCCGTGATAGTCGGTGCGCTCAAGCTGATCCTCGGAGAAAGAGCGGACAAGGGCCTGATCCGAACGGGAGAAGACACCTGTCACGTGGAGGCAATCTTTGACCTGCAGGATCCTTCCGGGGTCAACTGTCTGCTTGAGGAGATGGGGCTGGAGGCGTGTGAGGAGGGGCAGCTCCTTATCAAGAGGGTTGTAGGATCCACATCGAACCGGCAGTTCGTGAATAATTCACCTGCAACGCTTGGCGTCCTGAAGGCGATCGGAGGAAATCTCGTGGATCTGCATGGGCCGCATGATCATCAATCACTTCTATCTCAGGATCGTCAGCTCGTCATGCTTGACGCATATGCGGGAGTGGAGAGCGAAGTTGAAGAATACCGGACATGCTGGGCCTCCTGGAAAGAAGTAGAAACACGCCGGCGCGAGATACGGGATGCGGAGGAAGCAGGTGAACAGGAGATCGAGCTCCTGAAGCATCAGGTCGCGGAGATCGAAGCAGCAGAAATTGACCCTGAAGGAGAGAACGAGTTACAGGAGCGTTATCAACGAGCTGCCAACAGCGCAAAGCTTGTGGGAGTCGCGGCAGAGGCTCTGAATCTTGTTAATGGAGATGGCACAGGAGTGTTGGACAGAATACAGGAGATACAACGGCTGGTGGGAGAAATTGAAAAGAATGACCCGGCGGCACGGCATTGGACTGCCGGGGTGACAACGGCAGTGGTTGAAATGGAAGACTTCTCCAGTGAATTAGAGCGCTATCTGGGCGAGATTGATCTCGACCCTGTGCAGACCTCAGCTTTGGAGGCGCGGGTGGACCTGCTCGAAAGCCTCAAAAGGAAATACGGGCCCTCGTTGGATGAAGTGGTGGAAAGCGGCGTGAAGGCGGCAGAGCGACTCGGGGCAGTGGAAAACCGGGGAGAGCTGTTGGAAACGCTTGAGAGGGAGGCGGAGGTAGCTCGTAGTGCGATGATGAAGGCGGGAATGGATCTGACCGAAAAACGACGAAAGGCCGGCCCGAAGCTGGCTCGTGACATTCGGCAACATCTTGCGGAACTCGGTTTTCGGCAGGC
>DFWB01000014.1 GCA_002380675.1 Akkermansiaceae bacterium UBA4145 | reverse complement strand
ATCGCGCTTGTATTCGTGATGTATGCCTACACGGGTTGGAATGCTGCCACTTACATTGTTGATGAAGTGCGGGATCCTCGGAGGACGGTGCCCCGCGCGCTGCTGGTGGGAACGGCTCTGGTGACCGTGCTCTACATCGGATTGAATGGAGGGTTTCTCTACAGCGCTCCAATAGATAGCATGAAGGGAGAAATTGAAGTGGCTAAGGTAGCCGCAGATCATGTTCTTGGGGAGACAGGTGGCCGGGTGATGGCGGGTTTGATCAGCTTTGGACTCGTCTCGATGTTGAGTGCCGGTATCTGGGTTGGGCCACGGGTGGCCCAGCGGATGGGAGAGGATTTTCGGGGGCTGCGGCTACTGGCCCGGAAGTCGCGTTCGGGAATTCCTGCCAATGCAGTTTTCCTTCAGACCGGGGTGGCGATTGCGCTGATTCTGACTAGCAGCTTTGAGCAGGTTCTTGTCTATATAGAACTGCTTCTCGTGCTCTTTGCTCTGGTGACGGTGGCAGGGGTATTCTGGTTGAGGATCCATCATTCCGATCAGGCTCGACCGGTTAGAGCGTGGGGTTATCCCTTCACTCCAGCGTTCTTTGTGGCGGTCAATATCTGGATGGTTGTTTATATTATCCGGGATAAGCCGGAAGAGACGCTCTGGGGGCTAGGAACCCTGGCACTTGGTGGGGGAGTATATTTTCTGGCTCAGCGAGGCGGGAACGTTTCCGGCCAGAGATAAGGATGAAGTTGGAGGTCGAGTTCGCGGGCCCGGTACTTTAGAAGGCTGGGGATGCCGGATCTGGAGCTGGAAAGAGAATTGATCGAGAGTGGAAGAGCTCCAGTTGCTGGTATTGACGAAGCTGGCCGGGGCCCCTTGGCTGGTCCGGTGGTCGCGGCCGCGGTCATCTTACCCCGGGGCTATTCTCAAGATTTTCTGGATGACTCCAAGAAGGTCAGCTCCAAGAGGCGGGATCTTCTCTATGAGGAGTTGACTCGTGATTCGCAGGTCTGCTGGGGTGTCGCCTTTGCCGAGGTGGGTGAAATTGATGAGCTGAATATTCTGCGTGCTACTCATTTAGCGATGGAGCGAGCGGCTCTGGCGCTTTCCGTTCGGCCGGCCTTCTGTCTTATTGACGGATTGGATGTCCCTGGATTTCCCCTCGAGGCAAAGGGTGTGGTAAAGGGTGATGGAATCAGTCTCTCGATTGCGGCTGCCAGTATTATCGCAAAAGTGACCCGGGATCGCAGAATGCAGGAGCTGGCAGAGGAGTTCCCGGCCTATGGCTTTGCGAAGCACAAAGGTTACGGCACGCAAATTCACATGGAGGCTCTCAGGGAGTATGGACCTTGTCGGGAGCATCGTCGCTCATTTGCTCCGGTCGCAAAGCTGATCCAGTGACAGGGGATGCACTTGTGAGCTCTTCTGATTCACTGACTTTGTGGTACTTCATGGTCCCATTTCTGCCCTTTTTAGGGAGTATGTGAAGAATTCCCCAATGCGGGCGCCCAGCGTAGATGTAGATCGTTTTTTGTAAGGTGTCGGCGTTTATTCCTTCAGGGGTTCTTCCAGCCAGCGGATTAACTCCGCTGCGACTAATCGCTGGTGGCCTTGCTGCACTTGTTCTAAGGTTCCTTTGTGACAGTGAAATGGATTAAACTATTGCCAGTTGCGATTGCAGGCTTGGTGCTCGGTGGGTGCGCCTCAATCCTGAATGAGGAAGTAATTGTCGATGAGGAAGTGCCAGCCTTGAGTCAACCTGAGCCGGCGGTCATTGATGACCGGCAGATCGTCCAGCAGATGACGGCCAAGGTGACGGAGATGATGGACTCAGACTCGGTCGTGGAGATGAAGTCTTTGATCGAGAAGTTAAAAAAAGAGCCCAAGGCCAAGTTGCAGTTGCCTGACGTCAGTCAGTCAAGCGCTGATGAGGCACAAAAAGCGGTAGCCGTGGTGGGTGGGGTTTACAAGTGTAACAGATGCCCGGATTGGCATATTGCTCCAGCCAGCGGTTTCCTTATCGCGGAGGATTTGGTGGTGACAAACTATCACGTTGTCGACAATCCAGATCGAGCAGGCTTGGCCGTTCGGCTTTTCGATGGGCGCATGTTCATGGTCGAAGATGTGGTGGCATCGAGCGAGCGATATGATCTTGCAGTGTTGCGTTTGCCCAAAACGGGTATCAAGCCGGTCGCGCTCGGGCCATCAGCCCCGGTTGGAGCTAAAGTGAATCTTATCAGTCATCCCAACCGTAAGTTTTACACCCTCAGCGAGGGGAAGGTGGCTCGGTATTTTGTCACACAGCGAAATCGCAGGCCTGTGCCGGCCATGGCAATCACGGCTGATTTTGGTAAGGGTTCAAGCGGTGCTCCAGTGCTCAATGAGGAAGGTCAAGTAGTAGGTATCGCAGCCAGTACTGAGTCGCTCTACTACACCGAAAAGGAAGGGGTTCAGAACAATCTGCAGATGGTGTTCAAGAACTGCGTTCCTGTCAGCCAGTTGCTTGAGCTCATTGGGGGCTGAAAGGGCCTCAAGGCAGATGCTCTGGTTGCGTTACCCGGTCACATTTTCTACCTTGGTCACGCGGGGCTTCTCCCCCTCAAGCAGAATAATCTCGACCACGTCGAGACGCCATCTGAGATCGCGGCTTCCAAGTAACTGGAGCCAGCTATTCGCTCCCCGTTCCATGAGCCTCTTTTTCTTATGGTTAACGGCATCAAGGGGGCGGGTGAATTGCTCGCTGGTGCGGGTTTTGACTTCCACAAATGCGAGGGTGTTTCCGTCCCGTGTGACGATGTCGATTTCTCCTCCTTTTGGTCCGCGAAAATTCCGATAGAGGATGCGGCGACCCTCAGACCGGAGATAGGCGCAGGCGATTTTCTCTCCGAGTGAGCCGGTCGCGAGATGGTCGTCACCGGATGGTGGACAGGCCCTGTTGAGGAGGGGGCTAAACCTTTTCCTGAGTTGGAGAGAGAGCGCTCTTAGCACGGATAAGGGGGGAATTGGTTAGCCAGGTAGAATAGGTAGAAGGGTGAGAAGCTTCTGATATCGGGTAATATCGAAATCACGCTCCTTTTCGATCATGGCCTCGGACTCATCAGCGAGGCAGAGAGCGATCATCAGCTTGGCCTCATGGTCATCGATATCAGGCTCTTCAAGGAGGCGTCGATAGGTTTGCCCGACATAGGGAGTTTCCGGGGA
>DFWB01000192.1:11106-18128 GCA_002380675.1 Akkermansiaceae bacterium UBA4145 | reverse complement strand
GTCGGCCCAAGGCCCGCATTTACGATTTCCTAGGCTAGTGTATCAGAGTTCGCGAGTCTATCGCTCGAGCGCTTGGTAAACGAGGGGCTTTACGGTTGCTCCGAGGTCTCGCATGGGTGAAGCCTGAGACAGGGTGACGACAGCCAGTTGGTCCCGGGGAGAAATCCAGAACTCAGTACCGGCGCCGCCGAGCCATTCGTATTCCCCAATAGACGATGACTCGGATTCAATTTTTTCAACCCTGACGGCAAATCCAAGGCCGAACCCCCGGCCCCTCGGAGGTCTTGAGATGGGATATGCGGCATCGGGTAATTGATTGCGTGTCATTTCCGTTATGGTTTTCTCCTTCAGGATCCGGGCTCCCTCCAGTTGGCCCATTCCCGACAGCATCAGACAAAAGCGCATATAGTCGATTCCGGTGGAAACCAGGCCGCCTCCCCCCGAGAGAAACTTTGGGGCTGTCTCGAAGGTAAAGGGGCCTGAGGTGCCGGGCTGAGACGCGGCTACAGGTTCGAGATTGCGACCATAGAGCAGCGCGAACCTTTCCAATTTTCTTGCCGGGCAGTAAAACCCGGTATCTGTCATCTGGAGGGGCTTGAATATTCGCTGCTCAAGGAACGTATCGATGGATTGTTCAGACCCTACCTCTACGAGATGGGCGAGGACATCCGTCCCAAAGCTGTAATGCCACTCGGTGCCAGGTTCGGAACGTAACGGGATGTGGTTAAGGCGTTCGGTCATTTCCCTGAGGGTGCTGTTGGCGAGAGAGGGAAGCCCGGCCTCCCGATAGAGACGATCCACAGTGACATTATTAGGAAAGCCCGCGGTATGCCGGAGGATGTCCCGGAGAGTTATCTCTTTCTGTGCAGGATTAGTGCCGACCTTCATGGAATTGACCTTGGGGACGTATTTCGAAATTGGAGTGTCGAGCCCAAGTTTTCCCTCCTCCACCAGTATCATGGCGGCCACGCTGACGATCGCCTTGGTCATGGAGTACATCCGGACGATGGTGTCAGGCGTCATTGGTTTTCTCCGGGATAGGTCGCGCATTCCATACGTCTCGAAATGAACGACTTTGCCCCGGCGGGCCACGATAACAGTGGCGCCAGCCAGTTGTTTCCCCTCGATGAATTTTCTTCTTACGACCTCGTCAATCTTTCTGAGCTTCTCCGCAGACATGCCAACCTCAGCAGGAGAGGCCATGGGTAGACGTTGCTCGGATCGGATAGAGGCTGAACTGGAGAGGAAGAGGAGAAAAAAGAGGAAGAGGAGGAAAAGGCGGGGAATCATAGCTGGGAGGAAGGATATTCGATTCTTAGGCCGGCGAGGCACTTGTTTTGGATCTCTTGCTGGCTGTATTCCTGCTGGAACAGGTGCAGGTATGGATTGTGGGTGCTCTTTCTCTTGGCACATCGGAGGTAGGAGATAAAGGTGGGGGTATGAAAGTTTTCCGCTCTATTGCTGCAGGCCTTATATTTCTATGGAGCCTTGGGGTAGCCGGGGCGGATGAGGGGCGGGCGCTCTTCAACGGTAAGGATCTGACCGGATGGCAGGGGATGCAGGGGCCTTCCGATAATTGGGGGGTCAAGGATGGTGCTCTGAGGTGTACGGGCGGAAAGGGAGCGCAGTGGCTGGCGACCAAGGAGGAATTTGCAGATTTTGACCTGAGCCTTGAGTTTAAACTTCCAGTGAATGGAAACAGTGGGGTGTTTATTCGGGCGCCTCGCCAAGGAACTCCCTACGTCGATGGAATGGAGATTCAGCTGCTCGATGACTATGGCGAGAAATGGAAGAACCTGAAGCCGGATCAATTTACCGGAGCGATCTATGCCGCGGTTGCTCCTTCGCGCCGAGTAACGAAGAAAGCAAACGAATGGCAGACCATGAGAATCCTCTGTGTGGGTCGGAGTTGTTCGGTGTGGGTAAACGCCCAGCAGATCATTAAGGTGAATCTTGATGATCTGGCTGAAAAATACGGCCGTAAGGTGCCAGGTCTAAAACGTAATTCCGGTCTGATAGGGGTTCAGAATCATGGGGATCCGGTCTCCTTCCGTAAGATTGTCATCAAGAAGCTCCTCTGAAGTAATCATCCGCCTATTGGTTCGGGCGGGATACGCTCCATCGCCCGCTTGGACCAAGTTGTATTGTCATGGAGTCGATTGTCGTGGTGGCCGTACCGTCAGAACCCATCACGGTCTGAATCCCAGCCGCGATTTTGCTGGGGTCGATTCCGTGGTTGAAGGGGCGCAGGACACTAAGCCAGAACTGCGGTTTTCCTGATTGGAGGGTGGCCCGGGCGAAGGTGTTCTGAACGTCGCTGCCGCCAATGTCCTGCGAAACGCGATGCTTCACCTGACCGATTGTCAAATCCTCCTGCTTATGGAGGTGGAGAATCAGATGTTTTCTTTGTGTTTGCCACCAGGAGTGAGCGCGAGCAGGTGCCTCAAACCAGTTCGAGCCTTTCCCTACATTCTCTGCTGCCGAGATCAACCAACAGGGCGATGCGTGGTAACCAGAGAGATCCGAGCAGGGAAGCAGTCTGTCGCGAACGACAAGGTATCCCTCAGCAGTGAGAACGCTATCCCTGGTCCATCTGCTGCGCGCGCCGTAGTAATTTCTCATGGTAAAGCGGCCGAAGGAGTCCGCTCCCTTGTTCTCGGCTCTAAGGTCCTCTTCCACAAGGATGGCGCCTCGGTGCCAGAGAGGGGTAAAGTAGCGGGGTTTGGTTCTTACGTTGGGCGTAATAGTCCCGCCTGCTGGTCCCTTGAAGTCGTAGGACATCCGGGTGTATTCCGTCTGGCCATTAAAGCTCTCGTCAAGGTTCTCAAGGGTGAGCCTGAGAAAGGAATCCCTGCCGATGTCGGCGATCTCAAGGCTCGCGCCGTGGCGCCGGCCTCCCTTGACGACGCGACAGGCAGTATCGCGCATGACGCCGGTCAGTTCCACTGCGTTCTCACCTCGGCATAGCTCGATCTTCAGGTTCCTGGGTATCTCGTCGAGTGCAGCGAGGATTTTTTCGCCCTTAGGACCAGCCAGTCTGATATTCTGAATCTGTGTGCCACTTGCAAAGTCTCCAATCTGCAGGGAGGTCAGGCGGAAGTCATCGTTAAGGCTCCAGTAACCGTCCATGTTTCCATGTGCGTATCCAAGTTTGGGCTGATCCCGGCGCCGGAACTTGCCGATGCTGTCGTCGAAGAACCAGTTTTTCGAATCCGGGCCCTCGCGACTGGGAAGGGCCAGTTTGACCGACATGGAGGCCATCTTCCACGAATTCCCGGTAGGACTGCCCATGCCCTGTCCTTTTTTGATCGGGAATTCCATATCAGGCGGGAGTATCGTGAGCAGGTCGTAGGAGGCCTCTCCAACGCCAGCACGGCCGCTGGTGTATTTTCCGCTCGTATGCAGAAGTTTCGCTCCATCGACGCAATACTCGTAGAGTTTCCCATCTGAGTCGTCGCAATAGTGCATGTAGTTGTTGTTGCGATCGTAGATGTAGAAGGAGGCGAAAGGTTGCCCGCTTTCTCTGCCTGGACACAGAAAGAGGCGTTCGGGTTTTGGATGTTTGTGTTTGCTGTAGTAGCCAATAGAAGAGCGGCCTGAGGGTGTCTTGGGTTCAATTCCCTCCTTGATGAACCAGCCGAAACGGCGCCGATAAGCCTCCAAATATTCCTTGGGAACAGAGATCCCCTCAGGAGGGCGACCGCCGAGACTCGCCTGTTCAGATGCCCATAGGAATTCAGGATCCCTGAACTCCTTCGCGAAAAGATACCAGACGTGAGCGTCCAATGCTGAGGCTTCGTCGAGGAGGTAGTGCGAGTTCCACGGGTCAGCATAGAGACGATCGCGCGACCCTTCTTTGTCATTGATTCGTGCTCCAGAGTTAGGATTTCCTCGAACGCCTCCTCCATGGACGTAGGAGAGATAGCGACGGATGTGCTGGTAGAGAAATTTCCGTTCGGTTTCAAATTTACCCATTCCCATGGCCATGTCGTAGAGTCCCTGGAGGTAGAGGGGACCGTAGGGATAGTAATTGGTTTCGGTTGTATCGCCATATTCCACCAGTTCACGCCAGAGCGCTTCGAGCCAGGGTTTATGCCGGATGGAGTGGGGGTGTTTGGGGAATATGCTGACGGCGAGGGCTGGTCCCCCATTGATTCCATAGGGGCGATTGTTGACTCCTCGCTCCAGGGCGGAGTAATCCGGAAAATCCAAGCGGAGGCTCTCAGTGACCAGCTCCTTGAACTGGGACTGTTCTTCAACGCTCAGGACGCCTTGCTGAACCAGTTCTGAAAAGATGCGCATCCTGCCGCCGCTACCCCAGGACTTGTGATTATAGAAGAGGGTCATCTGTGCTCCCTCCTTCAAGGCCTGATCATAACGATCGAGAATACTCATGAAGTAGGCCTTCAGAATAGGGAGTGCGTTTTCCTCTTCCCGATTGTTGTCGATATAGCGCGAGAGGAGCCGGTCCCATTCCCATCCTCCCCGGTGAATTTGCGGATTGCTGCGCCTCACCTCCGAGGCAAATGTCCTGATTACATTCTCCTTGTAGGGGGAATAGTTCGGAAGCGGGTGGGACAAATCAAGGTTCTGCGCAAAAATAATGCATGGGAGAAGACCGAAGAGGAGGAGTGTAAAAAATCGCATAAGATCGCTGGGGAAGCAGAGATGTTTTTCAGGATTCCGGCTGACGGTCGGCGTCCACAATCTCAAAAATGTATCCGTTGGGTTCCCTGAAGAAGAACCGTTCGAAGGGGGTGTCCCTGATTGGTTGGATGAGTTCGGCTCCATGGGCCAGAAGACGCTCCTTGAGAGACTGGAATTCCGAGAGAGGGTAGTCGAAGGCAAAGTGTCGCCCGAACTCAGCTTCGAACGGGGAAGGTGCGAATCCCTCCACGTGAAGCAGGTGTAGTTGTTGGCCGTCCCCTATATCAAGCCACGCAGCCTCAATGTCGATGTTGCCCGGGCGGGGGATTTGTTCCCATCTCAGGGTCTTCAAAAAAAACTCCCTCGAGGCGATAACGTCTCGGGTAGCGAGGGTTAGATGGTGAAGGCGGGTAGGAGGTGAGGGGTCCACTGTCGCGATTGTGACAGTAGGAATCCCTGCGGCAAGGGCTGCGTGCTTGCACCGGGAAGAGACTGTGGTGATGGTGGGGGCATGAGAAACATGGGTCCTGCTCTGGCGCTGATTGTTCTGGTATGCCCCTTGAAAGGGTGGGCAGGTGAAGAGCCGAGTGCCCGGATTCGTTCGCCAAAACCCGAGGCCCAGATGGCCTATCATTTTACCGCCAAGGGCCGCTCCAGTAATATTCCGGAGGGTCAGGTTGTGATGTTGTTCAGGCCGATCGGGGAGTCCGGTTTTCTTTTTCCTCTCAGTGAAGAGCTCAAGGGGAATCGATCCTTCTCTGAGAAGGTCTATCACGAGAGTGAGGATGAAGGTTCACAGGTTATTCAAGTGCGTATGCTTCCCGTTGCGTTAGCAGCGAAAGCCGCGCATTACCGCCGGGAGATTCTGAAGTGGTATAATGGGGGCAAAATTGGGCCGCAACCGAGTCTGGCGCCGGGACTCCTTGAGAGTTCCCAACGGCTGGCCGAGGTGGTCTACGAACTGGAGAAAGAGTAAATGTCTCTAAATTACACGGAAGGTGCACTGATCATCCTGCTGTGGACCTCTTCCAAGCGATGATTTTGGCCCTGAAATCTTTGGTGGAGGTGTAGATAATGCATGCCGAGCAATCGGACGGTTGTGGTGTTGAAGTGGTGTAGGTGCACTGGATTTCCCACGACATTATAATCGGAACCATCTCTGGCTCGGGAGGTGGCACCAGCTGCTGCTGCTCCTTGCCGAGCCACATTGTGAGGCAGCTGGAGTGATGTTCCCGGCCGTAGTTTCCGTGGTTAATTTCCCCTGACATGAAGTCGTCAGGAATTGGGAAGCCCAAATCGCCCGTGATGGGTGCCAGCGCGAAGCTGCTCAGGTTGAGCGGCAGAAAGGGTATTGCCACGCTATATACGGACACGCCTCTTCGTCGGTGATCCAGAGCTTAGGGGGAATTTCTAGCGAGCCTCTTTCAGAGGTCGGGCTACCCGAAAGCCGATGTTTCCCAATTCGAGGACAGAGTTGCTGTAAAATCGGCCGGCAGCCTGCCGATTGTTTCCCTGAAACCATGTATTCGATCGTATTCCCCTGAAAAGAGCGCCAACCGCGGTCTCCGTCCAGTCCCAGATGGGATCATCCATGCCATTCATCCCATAGGGGCTTTGGCTTCGATTTCTCCCGGCTAGTCTGGCTCTAAGTCCTCCGAAACTATCTCGAAAATAGGCGTAGTTGTTCTTCCGGGGATCGTAATAGGCGGACTTGTACCATTCGTTCTCGGTAGGGAGGAAGGCTTGCGCCCCCTTCACGCGATGGAGGAGGGACACAGATTCGGTCAGATTATAGGATCCAGTCTCAGTTTGGCCGCCGTGCAGCCAATTGCAGTATCTGGCCGCATCAAACCAGGAGACATAGGTTACAGGGAGGCGTGCTGCTTCTTGGCGAGGAGAGTAATGGAATGTGCTCGGACTGCTGCTCTCCGAATTACTGCGCTCGATGCTCATTTTTGGGTTGTAGAGCCCATGCGGATCTTCGGTTTGAGCCACGGCGTTCAGGAAGACGCAATACTCCGCATTACTGACCCGGTTCTTTCCCATTTCGAAAGGGTAACCGACTGCTCCGTGAGATCCGACACGGGGCCGGTCTTCATCTGCTTCATTGCCGGGCTGGCCAATAGGGATGAATTTTTGCTCACCAGAGACCTGCTTGGTGGGCTCCAGAGCGAAAGGCTCCTGCCAGAAACTGGTGTCTCCGGGAGGGGGTCGATTGTAGAAGATAAATTCAGCGAAGTTGAGCAGAGATCTCCAGTCCTCAGAGGAATAGGAATGCCCTCCCCGCCGATACACCAGACCATTGGCATGTTCCTGATCAAAAAGTTGGAATACCGGCATGGCAGCGTGGCTTGTGGCTTGAGTTCCTACCGGGT
>DFWB01000192.1:2667-10801 GCA_002380675.1 Akkermansiaceae bacterium UBA4145 | reverse complement strand
TGTGGCTTGAGTTCCTACCGGGTTGGCAAACAGGTCATCCGAGGATTCCATGCAGAGAAGTGCCCGGGGTGCGACGAGGGCCTTGAGAAAATGTTGGTCGAACGGCAGGTGTGCTTCGTTCTCTGCGAAAAGGAGGATGCGCTTATGATACCAGTTAGGCTTGTCGTTCATCGCGATTGACTCGGATCCTGGTCCGAGGATGCGGGATGAGCCTGCTCCTCCGGCACCGGATTGACAGGGGGCGACGAGGTCGATCCTTTCATCGAGAGCGCCGGCAAGGAGAGCTGCTTTGCCGCCGCGCGAATGTCCCGTGATTGCGATACGGTCGTGGTCGACGTCGGAGCGAGATTCAAGGTAGTCAACCACTCGCATTCCTCCCCAGGCCCATACAGCCAGCATGGCCCAGTCGAAATTCGGATAAGCGCGCTGGGCAGGGCCGATGCTCCCTCGCTTGTCGGGGGCAAGGTCGCCTCTCGCGTATTCAATGAAGATATAGTTTTTCTTCATGAACGTGGAAGCGTTCTTGCTTCCTCCCGGTGAGCCTTCTTCCTCAATAATCACGGGATGAGGCCCTTTGGTTCGTGGGATATATGCCACAATACGCATTTTCAGTTTTTCCCTGCTCCCTATGGTCAGAGTGATCCATTCTTCAGTGCCCAGTCCGCTGGCATGTTCACGAACGCGATCAACTGTGGCGTTGATCCGGTCGGGTTTGGGTGGAATGTGCCCGTATTGATAAAAGAGCAGAGAATCGATCAGCTTTTTTCTCCGTGCTCTCCAGTCTTCCCGACTCGTGATTTTGCTGCCCTCATCGGAAATCAGGGGGTCAGCGAGGCCTGTCAGCGGGGGTAGTTCAGCAAGATCCTCAGAGAACCTTCTGGAGGAGTTCGGGCTCTCCTCGGCATCCGGCTGGATACTCATGAGAGCGAAAAGGGAAAGTGTGAGGTAAGTCCGCATGAGGGTCGAGAGGACAGCGTTTTACCCGGATCAGGTAGGGCGGGAAAGCAATGAATCCAAGGGGTGAGGTGGTGAAGTTGCCAAATTCAGATGGGGTGAGTTTGGACGTAGAGGCTTTCAGAATCGCCGGATTACGGGGTGGTCTCAGCCCTGAGGTTGTGCTAACGGTGAGACAGTAAAGGATATGAAACTCGGATTTATAATATCAACCGCGGTGGGTGCGCTGCTTGCGATTGTGGTGGTAATGGGAATGGGGCAGCTTACTAAGCTGAAAAAACAGGTTGCCGATTTGGAACAGGAGAAGCCGGCTAAAAGCGCAACTCGTATACCGGGAGCTCCAGTTACGGCGCCTGCGGTGGCGTCATCACGCCCCTCTGGTCCCGCAAAGAGTGGCCGGGCGTCTGCGAACAGTGATCCAGATGAAGAAGAGGGTGAGGAAGACAGGGGCGAAGAGCGCAGAAGGGTGCTTGGCGATATGTTTCGACAGTGGGCCGAGAGCGATGCCGGTAAGCGTATGCAGGAAGCTCAAAATAAGAGAAAGGCGGGAAGGCTCTTTGGGCCGTTGGTTGAGGACCTAGCTCTCGGCGAAGAGGACCGCGATTATTTTCTCGAGATTGCGGGAGCGGCGGCAGGTGCTGAGGATGCCCTCTGGGGTGAGTTGATGACGGCTGGGGATGGAAATCGGGAGAAGATCCTTGAAGAATGGGAGGCGGAAAACAGCGAGCGCTCTGCGGCTATGAAGGAGTTTCTTAATGATGACTCAGACTGGGAACGCTACCAGAACTATGAGAGCAGGCTTGAAGAATATGAGCAAGTGCAGGGTTTAAGGCGTACGATGGAAGGGGCAGGAGTTCCGCTTACATCGGAACAGGAAGCCCAGCTCGTCGAGGTCATGTATGAGGCCAGGCAGCAAACTGGCATGAACGAAAGATGGCAGGGCAGGGGAGTCTTGAATCAGCTGGACGAGCCGGGAATCGCTGATCGTCTTGAGACAGACTGGCAGTCTAATCAGGAGGCGATGAGCTCGGGGGTGAACAGTGTGCTTTCTCCAGAACAGGTCGAGGCCTTCAATTCCTCTCAGAGCCGTACGATCAGGCAGGTAACTCAGGGGTTGCGGATGATGGAAGCTTTTACGGGTGGAGGCCGCAGATCTGAGTAAAGATGAAAGGGGCTCTTACGTTGTTTGTCTGTGGGCTGGTATTGGCCAGTTGCACAGGGTTGCTTCCCGCTCAGGGGGATTTGGGTGAAATCCAGAAAAGAAGCTACTCCTTTAAGGAGGCTGGTAAGGATATCGAATATGCGCTCTATGTCCCTTCCGGCTACAAGAAGGCTAAGCCGGTGCCCCTGCTGGTCCTGCTGCACGGGCTCGGGAGCAATCCCCAGCAGGTGATACGCTACCAGGGCGTCACCGCGGAGGCAGAGAAAAGGGGCTATATCGTTGTTGCGCCCTTCGGCTACAATGAGAGGGGATGGTATGGGAGTCAGGGTAAGGGAAAAGGTCGTTTCGGAGTGCGTGCTGGTGATCCAGAAAACCTCGGGGAGCTGAGTGAAAAAGATGTCCTCAACGTTCTGGGAATCGTGCGTAAGGAGTTTAATGTCAATTCCTCGCGGATCTACCTCGCAGGGCACTCCATGGGAGGTGGAGGAACAATTCATCTCGGAGCAGCATACTCTGATATCTGGGCAGCGCTTGTGCCAATGTCACCTGCCTACATGGGTAGTCACGACATTCTTGAAAAGATCATGGCGCCAATGATGGTCGTTACTGGTGACAAGGATACCACCGTTCCTGTTCAGATGGTTCGCCCTTTCGCCCGGAGGATGAAAGAGACAAACTCCAAGCACGTTTACAAGGAGATCGTCGGAGGTAACCATGGAACGACGTTTTATCGGAATCCCAAATTGATCGCTGAGGTTTTCGATTTTCTGGATGATTGCAGCCTGCAGGTTGAAGAGGGGGATGCGTTGCCTCAAGAGCCGTTGAGAATTTTCACCAATAAGTCTGGCAGAAAAATAGAAGCTCGGATCGTTAGTAGCGAGGGAACCAAGGTCACCATTGCCCGCAAAGATGGGAAAGCCTTCACCATTGCTTTGAGCTCCCTTAGTGAGGCTGACCAGGACTACATCCAAACCTGGATTGCGGAGTCAGCGACTGAGCCCTGAGGGCGATCTTGCAAGGACTTCACTTATTTCGTTCCTGATTCTCCTCCGCTTGGCGGGGCAGGAGCAGGAGCAGGAGCAAGGCCCAGTTCCTCTCCGAATCGCTGTCTGACCTCGGCGGGGATATCGGCTGTCATAAGAGCTTGGCGGGCAGCGGGCCGGTCAACAACACTCCACTCGGTGAGAGTATGATGGATGAGGCCGAAGCGGCGGTGGTCTTCACTCAGGCTTTGAGCCCATTCGAACGCCGTGCCCGGGTCGCTGTTGGTGGTCATATGGACCACTCGTTCCGATGCCCCGTCCCTCGTGCGACCCGCTGGAAGGGAGTTAATCCATTCTCCGGCTGCCATGCTGTCGATACGCATCCATTGCTCAGTGACATCGCCAACTGCCTCACGCCGAATAGATCCTCTCTCTGGCAGGCCGAGAGCCCATTGCGCTGCCTCAACTGGGTCTGAAGAGGACCAGACTCTGGCCACTTCCTGGGCCATGTGTCTGTACTCGCGGCTGATAGGTCCGTTCTGGGGTAATTCGGCTGCGATATCCTGGTAGATGTTTGCCGCCTCGGAGGGGTTGTGTTCGGCAACAAGCCGGAGCACGGACTGGGTGGCTCGCTGCTGGTCTCCGGCTTCCAGGCCGCGGGCCCACTCCAACGCGCCTTGAAGGTCCTGCTCCCCCCATCGGCGGGCTACCGCTTCAAGAACATGGTGTCGTTCATTAACGGTCTGAAGAGAGTCCGTGGTGAAGTTCGCTGCCCCAGCTGGGTCATTCTCAGCCCATGAGGAGGCTACTCCGCGGATGGCGCGCATTCGGAGGGCCGGGTTTTTCAAGGCCATGCTCCACTCCAGAGCAGCGGTGCGATCAGACTCAGCCCAGCGGTGGCTCAGGTCACGGAGGAGGTGCATGGTATGCTCAGAGCCTGGTAGCTGGGTAAGGTAGTCTGCGGCGGCGGCAGGGTCGTCATCGGACCAGTGGCGGAGAATGTCTTCCATCGTGGCGAACTGATCGCGTCCTGTCAGATCCTCACTCCAGCGGAGAGCGGCCTGAGGGTCGCTGCGACCCCATCGAGATGCGAGCCGGTGAAGGGCACGGCGCCGTTGTGGGCCGGGAGGCATGGAAAGAATGCTACGCCCAAGGGCTGCAAAGTTCGTGGGTTGGCCTCTCTCAATCTGTTCGATGAGCTGCTGAAATTCATCTGAAGGAGCCGAATCCTCTCCAGAGTTGTACGAACGGTTTTCTGAGGGGGCAGAGTTGGTCGTCTCGGTCCGCTCGCGGCTCGGCTGACTCTTTCTGGCAGTCCGTGACAGAGGGTCCGTAGTCTTTGTTGTAGCTTCGTCGCTCGGTATGAGCAGGAAGCGGTCCGCAGCGACTCCGATTGCAAAGGAGCCGATAGCAATAAGAAGGAGAAGGACTTTTTGAGACATGACTCAGCGCTACTATGTCACTTTGTTCCTCCAAGGGCGACCTTGTTCTTTTCGATTTCCGAAAGGCGAAGTTCGGCGAGTTTTTTCAGCGCGGCGACTTTGACAGGGTGCTCCATGCTGACATCAAGTTTCTCTTGAAGATCCTTTTCCAAATTAAAAAGGGCGGGTCCAGCACCCTTCAGGCCGGCGTGGCGCCGATTGAGGAAGAGTTTCCATGACCCCTTTCTGATGGCCTGAAATCCATCTGATCCATGCCAGTAAAGGAGATCCTGACGCGGATGGGTAACTTCCTTGTTATCTTGGAGTGTGGGCCAGACATTCAACCCGTCGATGATGGGATTGCCCTGGCTGTATTGCTGGAGGTCGATCCCGCATGCATGAGCAAGGGAGGGAAGAAGATCGATCGCCGAAATCAGAGCCGCACTTTCCCAGTCAGGAGGGATGAGCCCTGGATGTCGAATGATGCACGGGACGCGGGTGCCGCCTTCAAGGGCGGACCACTTCTTTCCTCGGAAGGGATCAGCTCTTGATGCTCGGGTTAGGGGCTCCGGCCCGTTGTCGGAAAGGAACACGACAATAGTATTCTTTTCTAGGTCTGCCTCCTTCAGAGTATCCAGTATTTGGCCGATCCGATGATCCAGTTCCTCCACGACATCACCAAAGACGCCGAATTGTGATGTTCCCTTCCAGTCTGGATGTGCCTCGAGCGGAAAGTGAGGGGCAGTATGAGGAAGATAGAGAAAAAATGGGTGGTCCCGATTAGATTCGATGAATTTGATTGCCTCATTGGTGAAGCGTTCACTCAGGAGTCGATTGGTGAAAGGGTTCTCGATGACCTCGTCATCTCTCCATAGCTCCTTGGTCTGATTGTTACTCTTGTTCAGATAGAAGGTGGTCTCGAAACCCTGCCGGTGAGGGCGGAGGGGCGGTTCGTCTCCGAGGTGCCATTTGCCAAACATCGCAGTCCGGTAACCGGCAGCCTTGAAGATCTCCGGCATGGTGAGTGCGTCTGGGCTCAGGCCTTGCCCCTTCTTCATGATGTGGCCAATCACGCCTTTGGACCAGCCAAGGCGGGTTGGGTAGGCGCCGGTAAGGAGAGCCATGCGGGAAGGCGTGCATACCGTTGCTCCAGCATAAAAACTGGTGAGCTTGACTCCCTCCTTTGCCAGCCTGTCCAGAACGGGAGTTTTGATTTTAGGATGACCATATGAGGAAAGGTCATGGTAGCCGAGGTCATCGGCCATGAGGATTACGACATTTGGGGGGCGTTCTTTTTGTTCTGCCAGTAGAGAGCCGTGAAGCTGGAGCAGCAGGAAATAGGCAAGGGCCTTGTGTGTCTTCATGGAAAGCTCTCTGGGAATACACTATTGGGGGCGCATTCCACAGAAAATTGCTGGATCAGAGGCTGAATGACAGTCGCCCGGATGAAAGCTAAGGGAGCTCCCGGCGTCGCGTAATGCCGAGTAAAGAGGTCATCTCCGAGGCCAAGATTCTACCAGCCTATGTCTTTGTTATGGCTTTCCGAGGTCTCTGAATGGCCTGCCATACCATGAGCTGAATTTACGTAATGCGCTCTTCAGGTCATCTGCAACTACGAGCACACACGGGATGAGAAGGAGAGTGATGCCGGTTGCAAAAAGGACTCCGTAGGCCAGAGAGACTGCCATCGGGATGAGGAATTGAGCTTGAAGCGAATTGTCAAACATCAGGGGCATCAATCCGACGAAGGTGGTGACCGAGGTGAGGAAGATCGGACGGAAGCGCTGACAACCGGATTGCTGTACTGCATCAAGAAGCGTAGTGCCCCGACGAACCCGTTGATTAATGTCGTCTACCATGACGAGGGAATCGTTCACCACTACCCCAGCCATAGCGATAATTCCAAAGAGAGACAGGTCCGAGGGTGTCACACCCATGATCATATGGCCAAGGAGCGCGCCGATGACGCCGAATGGAACGACAGCAAGAATGTAGAGAGGCTGCAGGATTGATTGAAACGGAATAGCCAGGAGGGCGAAGAGCGCGAACATCAGGGCGACGCTACCAATTATGAGGCGTTTTTTTGTCTCCTCAGCTTCTGCGACTGCTCCCCTGAAGACGAACTGAAGATCCTCGCTTCCACGTAGGAGTTCTCGGAGCTGGGGTTTGAGCGAATCTGCAATACGAACGAGATCCACGTTCCTATCTGTTGGTTCTCCTCCGATCCGGATGACCTCGGCCTTGTCATTCCGTTCGATATATGTAGGAGCTTGGACAAAGTCGATCTTGGCTATGGTAAAGAGGGGAACCTCGGCTCCTGCAGGGGTCCGGATTTTCATTTTCTCCAAGGTGTTGAAAGTTTCTCTCTGCTTCTTGGGCAGTCGTACCATTACACGGTACTCCTCATGGCCGCGAAGGACACGCTGAGCCTCTTCACCATAGAAGGCCCTCCTCACCTGGTAGGCGAGGGTTTGCTGAGTGATGCCAAGTTCCGTCCCCCGGGGAGTGAGCGAGAGTTCCACTTCTGTCTGATTGGCTCGCTGGTTGACCCATGCGTTAGCGATCCCATCGTAGCCCTCGAGGAGCTCCTCGGTTTTACGGGCAATCTCCTGTTTCATTTCTGAATTAGGCCCACGCAATTCCATTTCAAGCGGGTCGGTTTCCTTTTCTCCATCGTCTCCTCTGGTTTTTTGCGTCCTGATCTTGAGAGTGGCGTTAGCAGGGAGCTCTCCAATCAATTCCCGCCAGCGTTTCATAACCGCGTCGTTGCTAGGTCCGGCTTCGGACCGTAGACCAGAGGGCATCAGTCCGAGAAAGACTACGGAGTATGCCTTGTTATAGGGGCGGCCCGGGTAGTCGGTGCCAAGGAGGCGCCAGTGATTTGTCACAATGGGCCCTTTCTCAGGATCAACGAACTCCTCCCGCATTTGTTCTGCAGCCGTCGTGATGCGATCAGTGTAATTACGAGTGGCCTCCTTGGAGACGTGTTCGGGAAGCTTAAGCGTCGCGAAGATTTCGGGGCGCTCGACTGACGGGATGGAGACATATCCGAGACGCCCCCCCGCAAAGTAACCGAGCATCAGTAGCGCCATGCAAACGAAGAGGCCGATCATCGAAAGTCGATGAGACACAACCACCTTCAGCGTGGGAGCGTATACTTTGTCGATCAGTAACTGGAGGCCGGATGCTGCGCCTCGTTGTATAACAGAGATAGGATTCCGCATCCTGGGTTTGGAAATCTTTACGTGCTTGAGGTGAGCTGGCAGGATTAACTTAGATTCTACGAGGGAGAAAAGGAGAACCGGAGTAACCACGAATGGAATCTGCCTCGCAAAGCTTCCTGTCATTCCTTCGAAAAAAAGCAGAGGGAGGAATGCAACGATGGTGGTGAGAATTCCGAAGGTCACGGGGACTGTGACGGCACGAGTTCCGCTGATCGCGGCATCCAGAGGATTAGTTCCACGCTGGAGACGGGTATAAACACTTTCGCCGGTGACGATTGCATCGTCGACAACTACTCCGATCACAATGATGAATCCGAATAGGCTCATCATGTTCGCAGATATGCCAAAAATCTGCATCACGACAATTCCACCCGCGAAACTCACTGGAAT
>DFWB01000192.1:0-2292 GCA_002380675.1 Akkermansiaceae bacterium UBA4145 | reverse complement strand
ACCATGACAAGAAGGCCGCCCTGAAGGAGGGATCCAGCCATGGTTTCAAGTCGTGACTGAAGGTCTATGGCGCGATCTGCGTGCGTGCCGAGGACAATTCCCTCGGGAAACCTCTCGGATGAGTTTGCAACGTAATTTCGAACCTTGCGTGCGATCTGGAGAGCGTTCTCGTTGCCGGTTCGGCCCACATCGATCCGGACTGCTGGCCGCCGGTTATATTCGGAGATGAACTTTTCCTCATTGTCGGCGTCCGTAATAGTGGTTGCTATTTCGCCAAGAGTAAGTCTGGAGCCGTTGGAGGACCGGACGGTGATGGCCGCGAATTCCTCAAGAGTGTAAGCTTGGCCTCTTGTTCGGATATCGAGACGGCCTGTAGGGCCGTCAATCGCTCCTGCGGGCAGGTCGATGGAAGATTGTCGGATTGCATTGGCAACAGCATCTGGAGTGAGGTCATAGGCTGCCAGTTTGTCTGTATTCAGTTCGATCGCAATTCGATGCCTATCCGGGATAAAGGCCCGGACCTTGCTTATTCCATCGATCGAAAGGAGGTCGTTCCGAACCTGACGGGAGACTTCATGGAGTTCTTCTTCAGGAAGGTCTCCGCTCACCACGACCCAGATGACAGACCGGCGATCGTTCTGGCTGGGTATTCGGATGCGGAACGGTTCGTTTGGAGCAGGAATATTGCTCACAGTCTTAAGCAGGGACTCTATGTCCTCCTTGAGCTCCCTGAGGTCTGTGCCTTTTCGGGCCTCAACCCACATTTTGGCCTCACCTCGCTCAGCGTCAGTGTTCAGTTGTTTGACCCCATCCAGTGACTCGAGTGCGTTTTCGACCGGGATCAAGATCTCACGCTCGATGTCCCTCGGGGTTGCGCCAGGATATTGTTTTCTAATAGAAACGCTGCCCCATTCCCGGTCAGGCTCCATCTCAAGAGTGATCTTGAAGAAGGCTACATAGATACCTGCGAGCAAGATTGCCCCCATCAGAAGATTGGCTGCAATGCCGTTTCTCGTGAACCAGGAGATCATGGTTTCTGACTGCCTGAGGCTTCCTTATCTCCGTTCTTGGAGGTTGCTTCCTCAGAGGGAGAATCATCGGGAGCTGCCTCATTTTCCTCGGGGATGATGATGACTCCACCGCCATCGGGAGCATATACGAGACGGGTGAGAACAAGGAGAGTTCCATCCTCAAGGGAGGAATCCCGGAAAATGATATGATCATCGTCAGAATGAAGAGGACGGATGTATGCAGAATCAAGCTTCATGGTCGTGGGGTCGACAATCCGGATGCGGCTCAGTTGGGAAACGGCCTCCCGGGGAATAACGAAGACGTCTTCCAGCGTCTTACCCGGTATGGAGGCGATGACGGGTTGGCCGACACGCAACGGTGGTTGCTCAGACCGCAGCCCGAACGGGTCCTCAATCCTCGCGATTGCAAAAAGTTCCAGTGTGTTGGCGTCCAATGCTCCCTCCGTGCGAAGGATGCGTGCACTCCACTCCGTTGAGGATTGATCATCGAGGCCGTCCCGCAAAGTCACTGGAAGAGGTGGATCAGAAGCGTCTTCCGGGAGAGTGATATCCCTGAGGTTGAGGGTGGATAGCGGAAGTCGGACTTCGCTGTAATCGGTGGAGAATATCTCGGCAAGCGCCGTTGAGGGCCCGATCGATTGTCCTACGCCAACCGTCCTCCGTAAAACCCGACCATCAAATGGGGCGGTAACCTTGGTCCGCTCAAGGTTGCGCAACGCGCTTTCTTCCTGAGCCTCGGCGAGAAGGAGGCCCTGACGAGCTGCTTTCAGCTGCGGCTCCCGCCTCACAAGAGCGCTGGGTTCGTCCTCATAGCCGAGGTCCTTCCAGTCGAGCCGAGCTTGCTCGGCAAGGGCCTCTTCCTTTTCGAGGTTCAACTGGGCTGATGCGACTTGTGCCTGAGCGGAGATTAGAGCAACCTGCAGGTCGATCGGATTAATCTCGAGAAGGATGTCGCCTTTAGAAAAAAAAGCGCCCTCTTCGAACGGAGGATGGATGGCCTGAACTTTTCCGGCGACCTCCGCAGTCAGATTGACAAGGCCATGAGCTCTTATATTTCCCTGCGAAGGTATCTCGACCTGATAATCCTCACGTTTGAGTTCAAGAACCCGGGTTTCAACAGGTTTCCTCTCGCGGCGTGGCTGGGCCTCCTCAGGTATCTCAACTGACAGTTTGTTATATCCAATTACTCCCAGGACCAGGAGGACGAAAGGAAGAACGATCCTCAGGACAAGCCCGCCTTTGCGGCCTGACGCTTCAGCGA
>DFWB01000291.1:3087-9873 GCA_002380675.1 Akkermansiaceae bacterium UBA4145 | reverse complement strand
CGGCCCACGTTGTCTTAAATACGGAGTCACGCGCCCCTATGTTCTCGGGCTGGAAGTTGTGCTCGCCAATGGAAACGTCCTCCGCTGCGGCTCAAGATGTCATAAGAACAAAACCGGCTTCGACCTCGTAGGCCTTTTCGTCGGCTCGGAAGGTATGCTGGGCGTCGTCAGTCAGGCTACTCTCCGCCTCATTCCGCATCCTCAGGCCCGCGCCATGCTGACCGCCACCTTCCCAGAATTTCGGCACGCCGCCCACGCAGTTCAGCAAATACTCAACTCTGGGCATCTCCCCTCCGCTCTTGAAATCACCGACGGTTTCACTCTCCAAGCCGCTCGTGAATATCTCGGACCCGATGCTCTCCCAGCCGGAGATGCGCATCTCATCGTTGAGATCGATGGCCGCACCCAAGCGGTTGAGGGCGAACGGCAAGAGCTCGCCAGCCTCCTGCAAGAGCTTGGCGCGCTTACCACGGAGCACCATTGCGACGAGGAGGCCTGCGAAAAGGTCTGGCAGTTGCGGCGTGATTTCTCCTACTCGCTGCGCAACACCGGGCTGACAAAACTCAATGAGGATATTGTTGTACCGCGCTCCAAGCTCTTGGACCTCGTCGAATTCGCCCGCGAAATGCAGGATCGCACTGGGATCGCGATCGCGTGCTTTGGGCACGCGGGAGACGGCAACATTCACACCAATCTGATGGTGAAGGATTACGAGAATCCGGAAGTTCGGGAAAAAGCGGACCACGCTCTGGACGAACTCTTCCAGTGGATTATCAAGAGCGGTGGCGTTATTACCGGAGAGCATGGGATTGGACTCGCCAAGAAGCGATGGTTTGCCGACGCAGTCGGTGAAGAAGCTGTTTCTGCTCACTCCTCCCTCAAATTGGCCATGGACCCGCGCGGGATCCTCAACCCCGGCAAGTTCATCTAACCCGCGGGGGCCCGCAAACAAGGGCCTCAACAAGGGCCTCTAGACGAAAATCTGGCCTCGGTAGGCTGCGAGACCGTATTCTCTCGCTGTTTACGGCACAGTCGCCCCAACACGCGACAGGAAGGCTGAAACTTCCCGTTGTAAGTCCCCGCTGCACGGGGGATACTGTGAGAAACAAACCCTCTAATGCGAACTCTCTGCCTGCTCTCTCTGCTAGTCGCCATTCTCCTCCCGGAGTCAGCGCGAGGCGAATTTGCCTTCCAGGAGTATAAAGACCGCCTCTCGTGGATCTGGGAGTCGCCAACCAAGGCCCCGGCGCCTGCGGTGGCAGACAAAGAGTGGCCCACAGATGAGATCGATGCATTCATCCTCGCGGCCCTCGAGGAAAACGCGATGTCCCCAGCTCCGCCTGCGAGTGACCGTCACTGGTTTCGCCGGGTCAATTTTGCTATCACGGGATTGCCCCCGACGCCCGAGGCAACGGAAGAGTTTCTCTCCAATGCAGATCAGGACCGACGCAAGAGCGCTGTCCTAGATCTACTTGCCTCTCCACACTATGGCGAGCGGTGGGCGCGCCACTGGATGGATCTCGTTCGTTATGCAGAATCTCGGGGCCACGAGAGTGATTTCGGAATCGCCAACGCATGGCGCTACCGAGACTACCTGGTCCGTGCGTTCAACGCCGACGTTCCCTACAACGATTTTGTCACTGAACACATTGCCGGCGACCTACTTGCGGCGCCTCGTCTCGACCCCCAGACAAAAGCAAATGAGTCCATCTTGGCGACCGGGTGGCCATTCCTTGGTGAAGAGGTCCACTCTCCGGTCGATATCCGGCAGGATGAATGCGATCGCACAGACAACAAGATTGACGTGCTTAGCAAAACCTTCCTTGGGCTCACCGTCGCATGTGCCCGATGCCATGATCACATGTTCGACGCGATCTATCAGAAGGACTACTACGCTCTGTCCGGGTTCGTTGCGAGCTCGAGCTACAGGCAGGTACGCTACGAATCCATCGAGGTGAACAAGGCTCAGGCCAGGAAGCTTACGGCCCTGCGCGCAAAAACCGCCACTCAGGTTCTGAAGAACTTTGCCCGCGAAGCCGAACCCCATTTTGTGGAGTTAAGCAAGCAGCCCACATACCGGGTGCCCGGGCCCTTTAGAGTCCAGCCCGAAGAGGGACAGGATGTCCGGGTTATTGCTGATTACACTCGCCCCAATTTAACTCCCTGGATCGTAGACGGGCCCTCTTTCGGGTCAGGAGTCTCTGCCGAAGGATCCCTCCTCCTCGGATCTAATCCCGACGAGCCAGGGCTCCGCATCGCGGGCTACGGCGCTGCCCGCCGGGATCCTTTCTGGAATGGTCTCAAGATAACCGACAGCGCCAATGACTCTGGGTCTTTCAACAGTCATTCGCGATCAGGGAAAATGATCCGGACCCCCGCATTCGAACTAAAAACGGGCCGCCTGCACTACCTGATCCGGGGACACGCCTCCGTCTACGCCGGGGTCGGTCAGCATATCATGATCACCGGACCACTCCATGGAAGGCTGATCCAACGGCCAAAGGTTGATGGCGATCAGCCGCGATGGGTAAGCCACGACCTGTCCCGATACGCGGGGCTCCGGACTCACATCGAGTTTGGGGCGGAGGGCGGCAGCCCTCTCGAGGTTCTCATGGTAGTCGAGGCAGACAAGCCTCCGCCTGTCGAGCAGAAGCAACTCAACCTGACCCGTCTGGACCTCTCCGCTGCATGGAAGGATCTGGCCGACGGGGTGGTCGAGAAGGAGAACCTTCATGCGGCTCGTTGGATCGTTGAGCAACCAAAGCTGAAAGCTTCCCAGATCGCCTCATCCTACCTGAAGGAGCTGGATGCGATTCGTAAAGGGGTCAAATGGGAATCGGGCCTGGCCGTGGCATGGCTGGATGGCAATGGCGTCAACGAGTACAACATGGACCGCGGAGATCCAGCATCGCCACTCGAGCCTGCGACCAGAGGCCTCCCCAAGGCATTTGGCTTGAGCCCCATAGACAGTAAAAACTCCGGGCGGCTCGAACTGGCACGGCAGGTCACAAGCCCGAGTAACCCGTTGACCGCCCGCGTCATGGTAAACCGTATCTGGCACCAGCTGTTCGGCCTTGGCCTTGTTCGAACCGTTGACAATTTTGGGTGGCTGGGCGAACGCCCCTCTCATCCCGAGCTCCTCGACTACCTCGCGACAGAATTTGTGGAAACCCATGAATGGTCGATCAAGTCTTTCGTCGCGAGGCTTCTCCTCACGAAAGCCTACGGCCAGTCCAGCACCAGTGCCGACCCGGCATTTGACCAGAAGGATCCAACCAATATTCTTCTCCACCGGATGCCTGTCCGGCGGCTGGAAGCTGAGGCAATTCGAGACTCAGTGCTGGCCGTTTCCGGACGGCTTGAGCGCAAAATTGGGGGGAAGCCTGTCCCAACCTACCTCGATGAATTCGTGGTGGGCAGGGGGCGCCCCGGAGGGGGCCCACTGGACGGCGCAGGTCGTAGATCGCTTTACACCTCTGTTCGGCGAAACTTCCTCCCCACCCTGATGCTGGCCTTTGACTTTCCCGCTCCATTCAGCACCAAAGGGAAGAGAGACATTACGAATGTTCCCGCGCAATCGCTGGCCCTGATGAACGATAAGCTCATTTACGAACAAGCGCGGATCTGGGCCCAGAAAGTATTAAAGGAAATGCCTTCGGCGACTCCCGAGGAGAGGCTGAATCGCATGTTTGAGAATGCATTCACACGGCGAGCCGGAAGGCACGAGATTGCCATCCTGATGGAATCCCTTCCCGGACTCATGGAGCTCCATGGCGGCAATCCAAATTCCGAAGGACTGTGGCAGGACCTCTGCCACAGTCTGTTTTCCATGAACGACTTCATTTACCTCCCATGAGTTCAAGCCCGTTTCCACTCTCCCGCCGCGAAGTCCTGCAAAAATCCTCAATGGGGTTTGGCGCCCTCGCCATGGCAGGCCTCATGGACAAAGCCCAGGCGGCATCGCCCCTGATTCCCGACAGTCACTTCCCGGGAAAAGCCCGGAACGTTATCTTCCTTTTCATGGAAGGGGGAGTCTCCCAAGTGGACTCCTTCGACTATAAGCCGGCCCTTGAGAAGTATCACGGACAGGACCCTAGAAAAGCGATCGGCAAGCTGGAGAAAACTCAGTTTGAGAATATAGGAAAAGTGATGAAATCTCCGTGGGCGTTCAAGCAGCGCGGCGAGAGCGGAATGTGGGTAAGCGATCTTTTCCCACACATTGCGGGGATGGCAGACGACCTTTGCGTCGTTCGCTCAATGACGTCAAAATTCCCGGAGCATACCTCCGCGAACTACTTTTTTCACAGCGGAACGGGATTACAGGGGCGGCCCAGCATG
Organism: Akkermansiaceae bacterium UBA4145; assembly: GCA_002380675.1. Taxonomy (GTDB): domain Bacteria; phylum Verrucomicrobiota; class Verrucomicrobiia; order Verrucomicrobiales; family Akkermansiaceae; genus Roseibacillus_B. The sequence continues at coordinate 5,535 of DFWB01000291.1, read as the reverse complement.
GGCGCCTGGGCCTCATACGGTCTTGGCAAGGAAAGCGAGAATCTCCCTGGATATGTCGTCATAAACGGAGGGCGGATCCCTTCTGGTGGACTCGACTGCTTCTCTAATGGCTTTCTCACCGCTACCCATCGCGGCAGCCTTCTCAACGCCAACGGGACACCAGTCGCAAACGTGAGCCCCAATGAGCGCGACGCCAGAAGCCAGCTCCTCAAGCGCAGACTGATTGGGAATCTGAATGCCCGCTCCTCCAAGGGAAATGCCGAGCTGGAATCTGCCATCATGAATTATGAACTGGCGGCCCGAATGCAGCTCGCGATTCCGGAGCTAATGGATTTCAGCGATGAGTCTGCGTCAACTAAAGAGCTCTACGGAATTGAAGACAGCTACAAGGGAACTCAAACCTATGCACGAGAGTGCCTGATTGCCCGCAGGCTCATTGAGCGCGGGGTCCGCTTCGTCGAGCTCACGATTCCAAACATCGGAGAGGACCGCTGGGATGCTCACGGAGGTCTGCAGAAGAACCATGGCAATAACGCTCGTTCCGTGGACAAGCCCATCGCGGGCCTGCTCAAGGACCTGAAGGCCAGAGGCATGCTGGATGATACTCTCGTTCTCTGGTCTGGAGAGTTCGGGCGGACTCCCTTTGCGCAGGGAGGCAATGGCCGGGATCATAATGAGTTCGGATTCTCTCTCTGGATGGCAGGAGCCGGGGTCAAGCCAGGCACGGTGTATGGAGGAACTGATCAGTGGGGTTACAAGGCGGAGGAGAACCCCCTGGAAGTCCATGATCTTCATGCCACGCTTCTTCACTTGATGGGCATCAATCACAAAGAGCTTACTTACCGCTTCAGCGGTCGCGATATTCGGCTCACCGATGTTCATGGTCGGGTTGTCGAGGAGTTACTCTCCTAATTCTTCCCTCCTGACTGTCACCCCTTGGACGGCTTCACCCCAGCCATTCTGCGCTATTCCGCGAGCTGGAATACCCTCTGCACCGATTCAAAAACACTGAGCGGCGCTATGGCTACCCCTTCCGGACCCGTAGAGCGGAAGGTTTCAATCAATTTCGCGGGGTGGATTCGGTTCCCCTTGTTAAGGGAATATCCTGATCCGGGATCCACGCACGCTCCCTCATAAATCTCGAAATGCAGGTGAGCCAGCCAGGCGTCATTACCAGTTCCCACGGTCCCAAGGCGCTGACCGCGCGCCACAACCCCACCAACAGCCACCCCAATTCGGTCCAGATGCCCATAGAGGCTATGGAATTTCCGCCCATCCGGCAGGCGGTGGCCAAGAATGATCACCTTCCCCCAATTCCCTCCCCGGTTACCCGCAAAAACAACACAGCCGTTTCCTATCGCGTAGACGGGATCTCCGAGATCTGAGTTTCCTCCTCCTATTCCGTTAAGGTCCTCTCCGAGATGGTTCATTTGCACTCGTTCATTCCGCTCTAGGAACGGTTGCGCATTGTAGGTAAACGCTCCTGTCTCCGATCCCAGGGGGTGGTCCAGTAATGCCACCGGGGCCAGAAGGAAACGATTGAATGCATCGTGGAGTATGAACCGGCGGTCAAAAGCAGGAACCCGCCCTTCCGCTTCTTCACTCGCTCCGACCGGGTATCCCGGAGGAGCATCCGCGTCCTGCCAGGACCGGAGGGACTGAATAGGATCACGTGGGCGAGGGCTATTGAAAAAAATAGCCCCCAGCAGGAAGAGCACAAAGATGCACAGCCCCACTACAAGCTCACTACGAAAACCACGTCCCATAACTTGAACCGCACTCGATAAGCAGGCCCATCTGCCCGCTTACAGTCGATCTACTCTCTAGGCTATCCGGCAAGCCATGGGGAACCAGCCTATTCCTCTTGCTCCGGAAGACGCACCCGGGCAAAGGGCCTCACCCGATAGACCTGTCTTTCCCGTTGCACCGTTAGGGAGGTTTGCTGCTCCGTCGCTGAAGCGATCAGCTTGTCATAAAAATCTGCCGGCTGATCCACCCGGGCATTGTTAATTTCCAAGATCATATCCCCAACCCGCAGCCCCCTTCTGGCCGCCTGCCCTTCAGGGTGGATTCCGGAGATCAGAACCCCCCTGGCCCCACGAGTTCGCTGGAGCAGGGTCAATCCCTGCACTGTGATACCAATATCCCTGATCACGGCTTGATCCGATATGCTTCGCTCCACGGGGCCACTCGCCTGCGTCAGGGTTTCAGCCTCTTCTGCATCAATGACCGTGGCTTTTAGAGTGACCTCCTGACCTTTTCTCCAAACCGTAATATCCACCTCGCGAGCGACCGGTGTCCTTTGGATCTGGGCGAAGAATTGAGCCCGGCTCTCAACTACTTTACCGTTATAGCGCACCACGACATCGTCGGGTAGCAAGCCTGAAGACTCGGCAGGAGACTCTGGAACGACATCCTGAATATAGACCCCACCATTCTCATACCATC
>DFWB01000291.1:0-2787 GCA_002380675.1 Akkermansiaceae bacterium UBA4145 | reverse complement strand
AGAATATAGACCCCGCCACTCTCATACCATCCTACTTTTTCCCTAATGAGAGGGTTCCAGTCATAGCAACGAACACCTAGCCAGCCCCGGGTGGCTCTGCCTTTAGCAAGAATCTGCTCGAACACCTCGCGCACGTCATTGGAGGGTATGGAAAAACCAATTCCAACGAATCCCTCGTCCTCCGTGTCAGGAGAGTAAATCGCCACATTGATCCCGATTATTTCACCGAGAATATTCACCAGCGGACCTCCCGAGTTTCCAGGGTTGATCGCCGCATCCGTCTGAAAGAGGTCGCGTTGACGATCAGAAATCGTCCTCTCCTTGGCTGAAATAATTCCTCGGGTCACCGTCTCCCCCAGTCCAAAAGGATTGCCAATGGCCAGAGCCTGCTGACCCTGGCGAACCCGATCTGAGTCCCCGAACTTAAGAGGCTTAAACTCCCGGTTGGCTTTGATTCGGATCACCGCAATATCCAGCGCCCGGTCTTCACCAATCACAACAGCAGGATAGGTTTTGCCATCGTGCATGGTAACAGTGATTCTGGATTTCCCATTAGTCACGTGTTCGTTGGTTACTACGTGCCCTTCTCTCGAGACGACCACCCCTGAGCCAATTCCGCGGACGGGATACCCCTCGTCTACCCAAACCCGGCCCAGCCAGTCCTGCATGAAGTTTCTCTTCACTCCCTCGGTTTGCAGAGAGACTACCGAAGGCACCACCGCAGCCGTCAGTCGCGCAAATTCCTCGTCAAGCGCTGCAAGGTATTCCACCTCCCCAAGAGAGAGTGCTGGTTTGCTACTAAGGGTATACCTTTCCGGAACATAGTTGCTCTCTCGGTCTTTCGCCCCAAAGTTCAGGAGATTCGAAAGGCCTCCCATCCCGGGCAGCTTCCGGAAACCAGCTACTACCAGAAAGGCCAGCAGGAATACCCCGAAAAGAACAGCCGTTCGACGCAATGCCAAATTCATGATCGTTGGGTGCCTAGTTCGAGAATGGATCCTTTTGAGCGAGGGGAAAGCGGAAATTCAGCGGCCCCGACGGAGCGCCCGGAAGGCGCCCCCAAGCGCCCGAGCGGTGTCGCTAGCAACGAGCGATTCCGGGGATTGGTGTTTTTTCAAAGCAATTTCGGAGGCCCGCCCCGCAAGCCACGCAGCAGAGCGCGCCGCATCAAGCCCTGATAAACCCCTGGCCAACAAGGCCCCCAGCACACCACTGAGAACGTCGCCCTGCCCGCCGGAGGCCATTCCTGGATTCCCGGTGACATTGTAGTGCAAGTCCTGGCCAGAGGATGTCACAATTGTCCTCGCCCCTTTATAAAGGAGCGTGCAGGGGTGCAGTTTCACGAATGCCCGGGCACACTCTGCCCGGCTTAGTTCCTCCGCCGCGGGGAACATCCGACTCATTTCACCCGGATGCGGCGTCAGGACCATATGACTCTTTATGCATCCGGATAGTCCCATGGCGGATATCAGGTTCAGCGCCTCTGCGTCCACAACCATGGGCATTCTGCAGCTCTCCAGCAAATTCAACAACGCGGTCTTTTCCAGCTTTCCCGACCCGTTAAGACCAGGCCCAATAACGAGAGCCGCATGAGGCGCCTCCATTACTTCATCGTAGCTCGAAAGGGCTTTTACCATGACTTCCGGAGGTAATGCTGTGGAAATCATGAACGGATAATCCTCTTCCAACACGTAAAGCGTGACAAGGCCCGCGCCTCCCCTGAGGGCTCCAAGGGCCGCGAGGCACCCCGCCCCAAGCATCCCCCGCGATCCCGCTACAACCCCGACTCGCCCGGCCTCCCCCTTGTGGGTTCCATAGTCCCGCGGCGGAAAAAGACCTCGCAGCTTTGGCCCAGTAGTCAACTCGTCCCCAGAGCCAGAATCGGGAAGCTCCTCCAGAGCGATCACCTCGATTCGCCCGACGTGCATCAGAGCCGATTCGGCCACCAATCCCTTTTTGGGAACTGCAATAGTTGCGGTAAGGTCCGCCTGGACAGCTCCGTCTTCTACCCTTCCATCGTCCGCATTCACTCCAGAAGGAACATCAATGGCAACAATCTCTGCTCCTCCGGATTCCCGAAGGGCATTCATCTCAGCTGCCAGGGCGCCAATCGGCTCCCTCAATGCACCATTCGCCCCGATCCCCAACAACCCATCAAGAAGAAGGAGAGGACCCTGGCTGCTCTCAGATTCCCAGCGATGTCGCTGGACCTCTATGTCACCGAGCTCCCGAAGCTTCTGACGAGGAAGAGCACCGATCTCAAGGGGCTGGAAGGCGCTCCGCACAACAACCTTCCATCCCGCCGAGCGAAGCACCCTGAGGGCAACAAGGGCATCTCCCCCATTATTCCCTTTGCCGACGTAAGCTACAGCCGTGCCGGGGCCGGAATAAAGATCCACCAGGGCCTCGCCCAGCCGCTTCCCTGCCTTGTCCATGAGGCTCTCTGCCGAAATGCCCTTGCGGAACGCCCGGCGTTCCAGCTCTCGCATTTCATGACAACTGAGAAGACCCATCTACAGTAGTTCCTTGCATCTGGGGTGATTGAACTCCGGACCCAGACGGCTCCCTCCCATCCTAACGTTGAAAGCGATACTTAATAATTCCGTCCGCTATTCCCCGTGCTATAGCGTCCCGATAAGCCCCTGTTTTCATACGAGACCTCTCCCGTGAATTGCTGACAAAGCCTCCTTCCACCAACACCGCCGGATTTCGCGAAGCCCTGAGAACGTAATATCGTCCAAATTTAACGCCACGGTCACGGCCTCCTACCCGTTTCAGCATCCCCTC
>DFWB01000206.1:7952-8294 GCA_002380675.1 Akkermansiaceae bacterium UBA4145 | reverse complement strand
ATCTTTACCAGCGGGGCCACCGACGGAATCAATCTTATCAGCTCCACCCTCGGGTATTCCGGCAAAATAAGCCCCGGAGATATCATTGCGATCAGCAACCTTGAGCATCACTCCAACACAGTGCCGTGGCAGATGCTCTGCAACCGATCAGGGGCCGTGCTGGAAGTCATCCCGGTCACAGAAGAAGGCACCATTGATCCAGCAGACTTCGATCATCTTCTCGAAAAAACCTCTGGTCGGTTGAAAGTCCTCGCCCTGACCCATATCTCAAATGCTTTCGGCACAATACTACCTCTTGCCCAGATGATAGAGTCTGCCCATCGGGCAGGAGCCCTCGTGGTT
>DFWB01000206.1:0-7653 GCA_002380675.1 Akkermansiaceae bacterium UBA4145 | reverse complement strand
GGGCAGGAGCCCTCGTGGTTGTAGATGGCGCTCAAGCCGTGCCCCACCTCTCTGTCGATGTCCAGAAACTCGATGCAGACTTTTATGTCTTCTCCGGCCACAAGGTTTACGCCCCCACGGGCATTGGCGTCCTCTACGGAAAACACTCACTCCTTGAAGAGCTTCCTCCGTGGCGAGGTGGCGGAGAAATGATCCGAAAAGTTTCCTACGATGGAACGACCTTTAATGACCTCCCTTACAAGTTCGAAGCAGGCACTCCGAACATCGAAGGCGCGATCGCCCTTGCCGCAGCGCTCAATTTTCTTAATGAGCTAGGCCTTCAGAACGTCTCGAATCACGAAAATGAGATGATTCGACGTGCTGCCGATGCGCTCACGAGCATCCGGGGACTTGCCCTCTACGGGCCAAGCGATCGTTCTGGATCATTATCCTTCAATATCGACGGAATCCATCACTATGACCTTGGCACCCTTGTAGATAAGATGGGCATTGCCGTTCGCACCGGCCATCATTGCTGCCAGCCCCTGATGACCCGCTTTGGCATCACCGGAACCCTCCGAGCATCATTTGGATGCTTTAACAACGAGGAAGATGTTGATCGTCTCGCTGAAGCTGTGGAAAAAGGAGTGGAAATGCTGCGCTGATACCCCGCAGTATTCCCATCTATTATTCCCTTGAAGATGACCATCAACGAACGCCAGGAACAGCTACTCAAGGACTTGAGCCTTTTTCAGGATTGGACCGAGCGCTACGAATACGTCATCAGTCTCGGGAGGCAGCTGACTGAGATGCCCCCGGAAAGCAAAACCGAGGACAAGCTCATTGAAGGCTGTCAGTCGCAGGTCTGGCTGGAGGCCTGTTTCGAAGATGGAGGTGTTCACTACAGGGCTGATTCCGACTCTCAAATCACCAAGGGAATGATCGCTCTCTTCATCCACTTTCTGGATGGTGAATCTCCGGAGAACATCCTCACTGCGGATTTCGCCTTCATAGAGAAAACGGGACTCAAGGAGCATCTTGCCCCCACGCGGGCCAACGCCCTCAATCTCATGGCTATCCAAATGAAGCAACGAGCTCTGGATTTTACTGGGGCGCCCGATTGAGGCCCCCGGAGTGAGAAGGCGACGCCCAGGCAAAAGGCCCTACTCTCGGTTCAGCCACTTCAGCATGGCCTCGGCAGAGCGCAGGGAGATCCCCGGAAGGACAGCAATCTCTTCCGCGCTTTTTCCACGAATCCGGCTCACAGAGCCAAACTCTGCAAGAAGAGTAGCTTTCCGTTTTGGAGAGACCCCGGGACAATCGTCCAGTAGGGACTCCTTCATTCGCTTGCGAAAGAGGAGCTCATTATAATTATTGGCGCAGCGGTGGGCTTCATCGCGAATTCGCTGAAGGAGTTTGAGTGCGCCAAGCTCGTGACTCAGCACGAGGGGATTGCTTTCACCAGGCCGAAAAATTTCCTCTCGTCGCTTTGCCAGTCCAATAATCGGCAATTCATGAAGTCCAAGGCGCTGTAACTCGCCCGTTGCCGAACTCAGCTGACCCTTTCCCCCATCCACGATGACAAGATCGGGCAGGGTAATAGGTGCCCTACCCTCTTGTGCGAGGCGGCGCATGGATTCCATGACACTTTCCTGACTATCCACCGCCTCAGGGTTTGCCCTCGCTCCCTGCTGAAGGATACGAGCGTAGCGCCGTCTAATTACTTCCGCCATGCTCGCAAAGTCATCCTGTCCCTCAACTGTTCTTACTCGATAGCGTCGATAATTCTGGTTGTCCGGCACTCCGTCAACGAACCGCACCATGGAGCCGACGATATGACTACTGCTGACATTGGAAATATCGAAACATTCCATCACCGTTGGTGAAGCAGGAAGTTGGAGCAGTTCTGCCAGCTCCGCCAGATCATCTACTGGCTTCACGGTGGTAGGAACTCCCCGGCCTCTTGAAAACTGTCGAGTCGGATTGAGAGTCCGCTCCAGATTTTGCACGATATCTCTTAATCGGGCCGCTCGCTCAAAATCCATACGGGCCGCCGCTTTCTCCATCTCTTCGACCAGAGACTTCAAACGTTCTCTCCTCCCCCGCCCCTCCAGCAAGGCACTCGCCTGCTCCACCTGTTCAAGGTAAGCATCCCGGCTGATACTTCCGATACAAGGAGCGCTGCAGTTCCGTATCACGTCCGCGCTGCAATGCTTATGCTCTTTTTCCCCCGGTTCTCTGCTCCGGCAACTCCGAAGCCCAAACTCCTTATTTAACCATGCGATTGTACCGCGCAAGGCACCTGAGTGAGCAAACGGACCAAAATAGCGCGCGCCATCATCCTTTTTAAGGCGGGTCAGAACAAAACGGGGCCAAGGGTCCGAAGGATTAATCTTCGCGAGCAGAAAGCGCTTATCGTCACGAAAGCTGACATTGTATCTCGGCCGATACTGCTTGATCAGCTTCCCCTCCAACAGCAGTGCCTCTTGCTCATTTCGAACAAGGTGCACCTCAAAATCCCATATCGCGTCAAGGAGAGCCCGGGTCTTGTGATCTGCGCTCTGTTTCCTCGAGGGCATGAAATGGTTTCCCAGTCGCTTCCGGAGGTCACGGGCTTTTCCCACGTAGATCACTGATCCAAGCCGGTCCAGCATGAGGTAAACACCCGGCTGGTGCGGGACATCCCCAAGCCGGGCTCTCATGTCTGGACGCGCTGTCATCTCTCGCCTGCATTTTAGCGCAAACAAGAGCCAACGCAAAGAGACGACATCAAGACAAGGAGGGCGTATTACCAGCAAGAATACCAAAATCAGCACCCTGAAGCCCCTGAGTGCTAGATTTGAGGCATGATTATGCGCCTGAACAGCAGCCCCCGTGCTTGAACGTTGATATCGAGCAGATACAGTCGTGTCGCTCTATGAACCGCACTCTGCTCTTTGTCCTCTCCTTGCTGGCAGCCACTGGCGCCGCTCTGGGAGCAGAAGAGCCGGGAGACACAACGAAAGTCAACATCCTCGAAATCATCAAGGAGGGAGGGCTGATGATGTGGCCACTTGGAGCCCTCTCTATCGGGGCCCTCGTTCTTATCCTTCTGCTTTTTTTCACGATTCATCGTCGCAACGTGGTCAATGATCAATTCATGCGCGTTGCAGAGAGCCTTATTCGAAAGCGCGACTACCTTGGTCTGGCTGGGTATGCCCACCGGAGAGGCGAATGCATTGCTCGTATTACCCAGAAAACCTTCGATTTTATTACAAAGAACCCGGAGGCGAAATTTAACGAGATTCGGGATGTGGCAGAGGCCGAGGGGTCCCGCCAGGCCAGCACCCTCAATCAACGCATCAGCTACCTGGCGGATATTGGAGCAATCGCGCCGATGGTCGGCCTGCTGGGAACCGTATTCGGCATGATTCGAGCCTTTCTCGAAATTAACACTGGAAACGTTGAAGTAGTGCGCCAGATGAAACTTGCAGGCGGGGTCGCTGAGGCCCTCGTAACTACTGCGAGCGGACTCTCCATAGGGATCCTCGCGATGATTTTCTACTCCGTATTTCGGGGTCGGGTTCAACGCTACCTCACCGAGCTGGAGGCTGCAGCAACGCACCTTCTCGCTCTTCTGGGATCCCAGTTCCAGCAGTCGGAACGCTACCGACCTGAGAAGAAAGCGCCGGCGCCAGAACCCGCAGATACATACCAGATACCCCGGAGTCAAAGACCGGCTCCTGCCCGTCCCGGTCAGTCGGACCTGCCAGGCGCGTGATACAAGGCGGTCACTTGCAGGATGAAATTCAAGTCTCCAAAACCTCCCGAGAGCGTCATTCAACTGGCGCCCATGATTGATATCGTTTTTCTGCTTCTGATTTTCTTTCTCGTAACATGGCAATTCTCCCGCTCGGAACAGGACAGCAAGGTAAAGGTTCCGACCTCCAGTCAGGGCAAGGAGGAAACCCGGGCTATCAGTGAGATCAATGTGAATATCCGTCAAAGCGGCGAACTGGTAATCAATGGCGAGGTTCTCACCGAACAGGAACTGCTTACCAAGCTTCGTGCAATCGTTGAAGTCTATCAGAACCAGCCGGTGAGATTGCGGGGCGACGGGGAAATCACTTACCAGACGCTCATGGGAGTGATCGATATTTGCCAAAAGGCGGGTATCTGGAATATTTCCTTCGCTACTCGGAGACCTAACTGACCCTAATTGGCCATGAATGCTTGAAGTTAAGCATTTTTCCGCCGATCTTTTCCGGTCCAAGGTTACAGTCCTTCCCTCTCATGCGCAGTTTCCACAACCTCTCGGCCCTGATCCAGGCTGGGCTGATTGTAACTCTCCTGCTCGCAGGTGAAGGAAGGAGTCAGGATCAAGGCCCATCAACTGCCCCCTCTCTACCGCCCGGGAACCAACCGTTGAAGGCAGATCCATCCAAGGATTTGTTTGAACTCGCACTGCAATCCTATCGGGAAGCAGGAGAGACTACAAACCTGCGTCGCCGGAATGACACTTACAGCGCTGCTGCTCGACAGTTCAACCGGTTCTACCTGCGGTTCAGAGATCACCCGGATGCAATCAAGGCCGTATATTATCGAGCGATCTGCTACCAGAAACTCGACAACCGGGAGGACTACCTTACAGGCTTGGATGAAGTTCTTACCTTGAGGCGGACAGGAGCTCTGGTCGGAGCCGCCGCCTACCAGAGAGCCCTCGAGCATTACAAGGTAGAGCAGTATGCAGAAGCAGAACCCCTTTTCGAGGTCGCAGCCTCAGAATCTGACGAGGCTAGCTACCGTCATCGTGCATTGTATATCCGCGCGCTCTGTTTTGAAAAACTGGAGAAAAAACAAAAGACCGTTTCCGCCCTGAAAGCCATCCTCGCTGATACCGGATCTCCTTATCAGCCCAATGCGGAACGCGTTCTCGCGCACCACTACCTGCAGGAAGGAATGAACGAGGAGGCACTTGCCCATTTCCTCCACCTTTCAGAGTCTACAGATATAAAGACGCGGGCGGATGCAATCCTGCAGTGTGCCCAGCTCGCACGAAAACTCGGTAAACGGAATTTTGCCCGGAAGTATTTCGAAGATATTCTGGTTACCCCGGAACTGGAGCAGTGGCATGGGGAGTCACAACTAGCCCTGATGAGTGAAGCCTCCCTGGAAGCCAGGCACAAAGACGTGATCACCTACTACGAGCAAGGCGATTACCCGCTCAAGAAAGAGCCCCGTGGCAGACGACTTCAAATTGCAGCCAAGTCCTATGCCGCTCTGGGCGAGGAACAGAAATCAACGGCTCTCCTGCGAAAGCTCGCTTCAATTTCACCTGACGATCTCACCGCTCTGGAGGCAAGTTACCTCGTTCTTTCCCGGGAATATCGGGCCAAGGGCGAAGGCCATTCCCAGCAGATCCAGGCCTTTCTCAAACGATTTGGGAAGAAATATGAGAACGATCCCCGTATTCACAACGCCCGCCTCATGCTCGCGGAAAGCTACCACGAAGGCGATCAATTCGCCTTGGCTGTGACAACCTACCAAGCCATCGACCTCACCCATATTTCTGCACAAAATCATCCGGGGTTGCTCTACAGAATGGCTGACGCACAGCTGAGGGCGGGAAACAAGGAGGCGGCCCTGGACTCCTTCAATCTCTTCATCACAGAGCACCCCGGCCATCCTCAGATCAATAACGCAATTGTGAATCGAGCGGAAATCTTCCTGGAAAAAGCAGATACGAACTCAGCCCACAAGGAGTTTGACCGGCTGATCAAGCAGACGGCCCAGGGCGCGCAACAGGAATACGCATGGGCACAGAAGGCCATTCTTTATAAGAGGACAATCGATACGTCCGAGGATGGCAAAGCCCGCCTCGAAGCCCTCGAGAGTTTTGCACAATGCCACCTGAGGCTTCTCGCGGATTTCCCGGAAAGGGCGAATGCAAAACAGGCTACTTCTCATTTCTGGCTCGGTTGGTCCCTCTATCGTCTTGACCGATTCGCTGAATGCATCATGCCCTTCCAGCAGGCACGGCAGGTCAAAACTGACTCGCTGCACCGGAGCTCCACCTTGCACCTTGCGCTCGCATACTACCACCTGCAGGAAAAAGCAGAACTCCAACAGGAACTCGACCTTCTCCTTAGGGATTACAGGGACGAACAGATACCACGACCTGTCTTCGCATGGCTGGGAAACGCCCTGCATGATGACCGTAAATACGATGAGGCCTGGAAGTACCTGAGCCGTGCGATTACTCTGGATGAGCCCAGTGAGACCAAGTTGCGCACTTGGCGCGCTGCTGGAGGAAGTGCTCTGGAATCTGGCAATCATGAGGCGTCCCTCCGACCACTGAATATTGTCCTGCAAGTTGAGGAAAACGACTACCGGAAAGCGGAAACTCATTTTCTAATAGGTCGAGCCCACCTTGCTCTCGAGAACACAGAACAGGCGAGGAATGCCACCGAAGCCTGTCTTTCTCTGAAACCCCAGGGAAATCTTAACCCAAGGGCGCGCCTGCAACTGGGAGAAATCGCCATGGCTCTTGGCGATCCTGACACCGCGACCCAGTACTTCGTTCCAGTCGTAGAGCTCTACAGCAAAGATCCAGAGATCGCTGTGATAGCGCTTGGCCACGCCTTAAGCGCCCTCAAACTCAAGGACACTCCCGAGTCGTTGAAGATCGCACAGGGTTACCGGGTGCGGCTCGAGGAACTCCGTAAGAAGACCCAGACAGATCCCCGTGATTAACCTCCCTCCATCACAAATACGCTCTCAGCTTTCAACGTGCACCTTGTAAATAAATCTGTCATCCGACTCCTTGTGGTGACCTTGATTCAGCTCGCTGGGATTAAACTGATTCCGGCTCAGGTTCCCGGGATTGTCAGTCCGCCCGGAACGGATTCGGAGGTCTACCACCGCGCCAATCGGTATTTCAATTACGCTGAGAAAAGCCGGGATCTCGACGACAAACGAAGGGCATTTCGGATGTCCATCCCCCTCTTTCGAGAGTATCTCTCCAATAGGCCAGGAGAGGCACTGGTCCAGAACGCCAGCTACAAACTCAGCATGGCTCTTCTTCTCACCGGTGACAGAGATGGAGCCGAGCAGGGGTTTTCTTCGCTCATACAGCGCTTCAGAACCGGCGAGTGGGTCGCTCTCTCCGCCTACCGTCTGGCTGCCCAGCTTTACAATCGTCAGGATTGGTTGGGTGCGGCGCCCTACTTCAAAGTCGCGGCAAGAGAAGCAGGGAAAGACGAACTGGCCCACAAGTCCGTCTTCTACGAATCCCGCTGCCTCCAGATGGCCGGCAAAAACGAGGATGCGATTGCACGCCTTGGAGACATCGTCAAAGATTCTGCTAACCCCTACCGCGACTACGCCCGCCTGGCGATGGGCGAGCTCCACGCCCGTGGAGGCAGACACGAGCAGGCTCTTGAAGCTTTCGAAGCGCTTCTCATTCCATCAGTGGCCCCACAAGAGCGCGCTCAGGCCCTTCTTGCTGCAGGGGTCTCTGCCGCCAAACTTGGGCAGGAGGCCAAGGCCCGAGGATTTCTTGACAGCACGATCAGCTCCACCGGAATCCAACCCAGGTACAAGGCCCGGGCACAGCTCGCCCTCATGGAGATGTGCTTTGCCCAACAGCAATACGAGGAAGCGATCAAAGCATTCGAGACGGGGGAATACCTCGGT
>DFWB01000348.1 GCA_002380675.1 Akkermansiaceae bacterium UBA4145 | reverse complement strand
CCTTCTCCCGGCCCGTCGAATCCCGGCCGAATCGGTTGATGAGGAGCATTTTATCTTCTAAGATACCTACCGTGCGTCCCATCCCACGCTTTCTGGCTCCTCCCTCCCTGCTTTTGCTAAGCGCCGTTCTGCACCCGGTGAGCTCTCTCCCCGGAGCAGAGGTCTCGGCCGCCCTTCCCCTGCAAAACGCCGGCCCAGCGGCCAAAACCCTTTTTACAGCCCTCTCGCCCGAAGAATCCGGCATCGATTTTGTCAACCCGATCGATACGACGCACCCTCTCAAGCGAATCTACCTCGGAGCCTTTGCCTGTGGGGGAATCGGAGTGGGAGATCTCAATGGAGATGGCCGTCCAGACCTCTTTCTGACCGGGGGGTCTCCGGAAAATCGAGTCTACCTCCAAACCGAAGAACCCTTGCGGTTTGTCGACGCCACCGCCCAGTCTGGAATCAAGGCGGCCGGAACGTGGTCTTCCGGGCCGACCCTCGTGGATATAGATGCCGACGGAGACCTCGACATTCATGTCTGCAATTACGACGCGCCCAATCACCTCTGGATCAATGATGGAGAAGGAAAATTCACGGAGAAGGCAGAGGCCTATGGTCTCGCCATCTCGGATGCCAGCCTGATGGCCACCTTCTGTGACTATGACTTGGACGGGGATCTCGACTGCTTCCTTCTCACACGGGATTTCAAGCGCGCAGGGGGACGTCCCAAGGAGCACCCAGTCGAGCTGGTGAACAATAAGTGGAGGATCAAGCCCGGCTTCGAAAAGTATTACGATATCGTGACCCGGGCGGGCGGCAAGCAGGTCTACATTAATGCTGGCCGGCAGGACGTCCTGCTGCGTAACGAGGGCCCCGATGCCAGCGGGCAGACGCGTTTTAGTGATGTCAGCGCGTCTGCTGGGATCTCGGGGAGGGACCGAGGGAACTCAGCCACCTGGTGGGACTTCGATAATGACGGTCTCCCCGATATCTACGTCGGCAACGACTTTAAGGATGCGGACCGACTTTATCGCAATAATGGCAATGGCACCTTCTCCGACGTGATCCGACAGGCAGCCCCTCACACTCCCTGGTTTTCCATGGGAGCCGACATCGCGGATCTCGATGGGGATGGGCGCACCGACCTGCTGGTTGCCGATATGGCAGGGACCAACCATTACCGCTCCAAGACCACCATGGGCGAAATTACCTCCATCCGCCCTTTTCTTCTTTCCGCGGTTCCCCGCCAATACATGCATAACGTCCTCTATCTGAACAACGGGGTAGGCAAACTTGCAGATGGAGCCTTTCAGGCGGGACTGGCCAATTCCGACTGGACGTGGGCGGTCAAACTCCAGGACTTCGATCTCAACGGGCACGTTGACGCCTACTTTACCAACGGGGTGTCACGCAGTTTTAATAATTCCGATGATCAGCGAAGCGCCTCAGATCATATTGGCCAGACCGAGTGGGACTACTACGAATCCCATCCTCCCCGCAAAGAGGAGAACCTCGCCTTTGCCAACCGTGGTAACCTGAACTTTGAGAACGTCAGTAAGAGCTGGGGACTTGACCACCTCGGCATGAGTTATTCGGCGGCCACCGGCGACCTCGATGGGGATGGGGATGTGGAATTGATCGTCGCCAGTCTCGATGAACCGGTTCGGGTCTACAGGAACAATACCCCGTCCTCCTCCCTGCGAGCCTCCATTCACCTCGAAGGCGCGGCAGGAAATCGGCTGGGCCTTGGCGCAAACGTCTGGGTTCAAAGCGGCGGCAGACTCCAGAGGCAGGTCGTTCAGCCAGCTACGGGCTTCCTATCGTCCAATCAACCCAAATTACACTTCGGCCTCGGCGACGAAACGCAAATTGAGCACATCACCGTCAAGTGGCAAAGGGGACATGTGCAACGGATTGAAAACCTGAGTGCCGGCCAAACCTATCTCATTAAAGAACCCTCCACCCCACCCCCACGGTGGGCCCGACCAACCCGAAAGCCCACCCGCTACGCGCCAATCAACTCCCCCTCTCTTCGGTCGATCGTACACCGCGAAACGCCTCACGACGACTTCTCCAAACAACCACTCTTACCCTATAAACACTCTCAACTCGGCCCCGGCATGGCATGGAGCGACCTCGATGGAGATGGTGACGCCGACTGCTACCTCTCTGGAGGAGCAGGTTATCCAGGAGTCCTCTCCATCAATGACGGCAACGGCCTGCTGCGCAATACCAAGAATCCGGAGTTCACTCGTCACGCCGAAAGAGAGGACCTTGGCGCGATCTTTTTTGATGCCAACTCCGACGGCACGAACGACCTCTACGTGGTCAGCGGCGGAGTAGAATGCCCGGCAGGATCTCCCCAATTGCGGGACAGGCTCTACTTAAATAACGGCAAGGGCCAATTCACCCATGCTCCCAACGCGCTCCCCGATTTACGGGACAGTGGCAGCTGCGTCGTCGGGGCCGACTACGATCGTGATGGAGACATCGATCTCTTTATCGGAGGCAGGGTCGTCCCCGCCGCCTATCCGGCAACCCCTCAGAGTCGTCTCCTTCGCAACGACTCAAAAGGGCCGGTGCCAAAATTCTCTGATCAGACCGCGTCCGTTGATGGCCTCGGCCAGGCAGGCTTGGTATCCAGCGCCCTCTGGTCAGACGCCAACGGTGATGGGTGGATTGACCTGCTGGTTTGCTGCGAATGGGGGCCAGTGAAGATCTTTCTCAACAGAAAAGGAGAGCTGGTTGAATCTACCGCCGGATCTGGACTCACCACATATCTTGGGTGGTGGAAGGGAATTGCAGCAAGCGACCTCGATGGAGATGGCGACCTTGATTACGTGGTCAGCAACCAAGGCACCAACACTCCATACAAGGCCTCTAAAGAGAAACCAGAACTGCTCTTTTATGGCGACTTTGACGGGAGCGGGAAGAAGCGAATCGTTGAGGCTAAGTTCGAGGGAAAAACCTGCTATCCACGGAGAGGGTTCAGTTGCTCCAGCGGAGCGATGCCTGCCTTGCGTAATCGACTCAAAACTTTCGAAAACTTCGCCCGCTCCACTCTGGGCGATCTTTACGGAGACGTCCTGTCAGGATCCTTGCGCCTCGAGGCCAACACCTTGGAGTCCTGCATACTCCTCAATAACGGAAACGCCCGCTTCAGCGTTACAAAGCTACCCCGAGCCGCTCAGTTCTCTCCGTCGCAGGGCGTTCTCCTCAGCGACCTTGACGGCGATGGCCTCACCGATTGTGTCCTCGCCCAGAACTTCTTCGGCGCTCAACCAGAGATCGGCCTGCTGGACTCCGGTTTGAGCGTTTTCCTGCACGGGAGAGGGTCGGGCAGGTTTCTGGCTGCCGGACCGGACAAAAGCGGCATCAGAGTCGCAGGTGCGGCCACTGCCCTTACGACGGCAGACCTCAATCTTGATGGCCGTCCAGAACTCGCATTTGCCGTCAACAACTCTCCCGTAATGCTCTTCTCGGAACTCCCTGTCAGCAACCAAAGCCACAAGCTTTTTGAGGTCCGCCTCAGGGGGAAACCCGGAAACCTTGTCTCTGTCGGGGCCCGCATCACCTTATCTTCCGTAACGACCTCTCAATCTCAGACCTCAGAGATCACCGCAGGGTCTGGCTACCTCGGCCAGTCAGAGGCAGCCCGCTGGTTTGGGCTCGGACCAGCGGCCCCCGAAACCCCGATATCAGTGACCGTCCGCTGGCCTGACGGAAGCTCCACCACCACCAGAACTGTTGCCAGCGATGGAAAAGTCCTTATTCAGCAACCCTGACTACCTTCAATCACACTCGACATCAGAAGCGTGAATACTGTAAGACTTCTCTTTTCGTAAAGCCCCCTATAGCCCCGTGCAACCATTCCTCCATTCCTCAAAAACACTGATTCTACACTGTGTGGCACTTCTTGCTACAGGCGCGCTCCATGCTGCGCCAGTGATCAACGAAATTCACTATAACAACGACCTCAATTATATCGCTACCGAGTTCATCGAGCTCCACAACCCAGGCCCAGAGGCAGTAGCCCTGACCGGCTGGAAACTCGCCGGAGGCATTGACTTCACCTTCCCAGAGAATTCTCTCCTGGAGTCCGGAGCTTACGTCGTAGTGGCAGAAAACCCCGCAACTCTCCGTTCAGAGTTCTCAAGCCCCACAGTTGACCTCAGAGTTGTTGGACCTTATGCCGGAGGCTTAAGCGGAGAGGGCGAAACCATTGAGCTCATCGATAATTCTGGCGAGCGTATCGATCGGGTGAGCTTCGATATCGACTTCCCCTGGCCGATCGCCGCAGATGGAGCAGGCAGCTCGATGGAGCTGATCCACCCAGATCTCGATAACGACCTTGGAAGCTCCTGGAGAAGCTCGAGCAACAATGGAGCCCTCGGCCCTCCCACACCCTCAGCCGCTAACAGCGTTTATAGCACTGTTGCCCCACCCAACATCCGTCAGGTTCGCCATGATCCCCAGCAACCTGCGAGCACGGAGGATCTGATTGTTACTGCCAAGGTTACAGATCCCGACGGCGTCGGCGCGGTAACACTCGCCTACGCTCTCATCCTCCCCGGCCGCTATATACCTGCCTTCCTCGCCAAACCCTATTCTGAACTCCTGAGCAATCCGACAGCTCCTCGCCAGCTCAATCCCGCCTACCTCCGGAACTGGCTGAGCGTCGCCATGCACGACGACGGACTTGGAGCCGATGCCGTCGCAGGCGACAGCATCTATACCGCCACCATCCCATCCAGTTCCTATCAGAATCGCACTCTGATCCGCTACCGCATCACCGTGAGAGATAGTGAAGGAGCCTCTGCCACCGCCCCATTCCCTGACGATGAATCGCTGAACTTCTCGTGCTTCGTCTACGACGGACTACCAGACTACGAGACCACCACCCGGACCTACTCAGCCGACACGGTTCTCAACACCCTCCCAGCCTATCACCTTCTTACTTCCGAGGAAGATTACGATCAATGCGTGGCCTACGACGGAAATCAGATTCCACGCAACAGCTATGACGCCCGCAGCGCCTTTAACTGGAGTGCGACTTTCGTCTACGATGGAATCGCGTATGACAACATTGGTTATCGCCTGCGACAGAGAAACGCGCGGTATTCCAATCGAGGAAAACGCAGTTTCCGATTTCGTTTCAATCGTGGGAACTACGTCCAGTTTCATGACATCTGGGGAAACCCCTACCCTACGAAGTGGCGCACGCTCAACTCTCACAAGATGCATGCTCGGGGAGGCACCAATTTTGGACTCTACGAGGCCGCCAATTCTATCCTCTGGAATACCACAGGAACCGCGGCACCCTTTACCCACTGGTTCCATTTCCGTGTCATCAAGAGCACCGAGGAAGCACCAGACCAGTATCGTGGAGATTTCTACGGATTTCTTCTCGCCACTGAAGACTATGACCGAAGGTTTCTTGAGGCTCACGATCTCGAGAAGGGAAACCTCTACAAACTTAAGTCCGGCTTAACCGAGGGATCAGACGTCATACGATACCACGCTCCCCGGGGCGCCCAAGGTGGAGCAGACTACGAAAACATCATCTTCAATCTGCGCCCCAACAGAAATGACTCTTGGCTTCGGCAGCACGTTGATTGGGATTCATGGTATCACTACCACGCTATAGTAGACGCTGTGAGACACTACGATGTTCAGCCCAATACTGCCGAGCATCTCAAAAACCGGGCTTATTACTTCAAGCCGGACCGGTCCCGATTTGGACTGCTGCAAGTCCTGCCGTGGGACTCCGACACCAGCTGGGGTCCAAACTGGAATGGAGGCGAAGATTTTTGTAAGTACGCGATGGGGTCGAGGGCCCAGTTCAACATGGAATATCGTAACGTAGTTCGCGAAATCCGGGACCTGCTCTGGCAACCGAGTCAGATCAATGGCCTGATCGACATGCTTCAGGATCGAGTGATCAGCTTTCAGCAGGCAGATCGCCTTCGCTGGACAAATGCCCCTGCATCCGAAGGCTCACAAGCCGATGGCGACATTCGACTGCGCACTCGTGACATGAAAATGTTCGCCTTTACAGGAGGAAGCTGGACCGGAGGAGACAGTGGGACCATGGCTCCTGCCTCTCGTGACAGCGGCACATCCGGGCGAGAGGGTCGGGACGCCTATCTTGACGAGCTGAGTGCTGACCCTGCCATTCCCGACACCCCTGTCATCATGGACCTGAGCGACCCAGGACACCCTGCCAATGGCCTCCGTTTTTCCTCATCCGCTTTCTCGGATAACTCGGGAGGTTTTGGCGCAATGGAATATCGAATCGCGCATCATGCCCCTTACACAAGGGGAGACAATACCCCATTTCCGTTCGAATGGACCGCAACCTGGGAAACAGGGGAACTCTCAGAATTTACTCCTGAGATTCGGCCGCCTGCCTCTGCCGTAAAGGGTGGCCAGACCTATCGGGCCCGCGTTCGACATAAAGATACCTCCGGCCGCTGGAGCCACTGGTCTGACCCACTGGAATTCCAAGCCTCTAATCCTGTTGCCAGCGCATATCAGGAGAATCTGGTCATTAGTGAGATCATGTATAATCCAGCGGGCCCCGATGACACAGAGTATCTCGAGCTGCACAATATCGGACCAGACCCTCTCGACCTGACAGATGTGAGATTCACCAAGGGAATCGATTACGATTTCGAAGACGGCACGGTCCTCGCCTCAGGTGCATACCTTCTTATCGTCCGGAACCGCCTGGCCTTCGAGGAGCGCTACGGATCGAACCTTCCGGTCGCTGGAGAATACCTGAATGAAGAAGAAAGCCGGCTCGAGAATGACGGAGAACGGATCAAGATCGCCCTTGGAACTTTTCCCATTCACGACTTCGTCTATGACGACGCTCTCCCCTGGCCCGAAGAGGCTGATGCTGGTGGATTTTCCATTGAACTCATGCGCACCAGCGATAATTCGGCTAACGACCCTCTCGACCCCCTTGGCCACGGAATCTCAACAAACTGGCGTCTCGGGGGCTCTCCCGGGAGGACCGGCAGCCAAACCTTTGAAGGATCCGATCCTCTGGACGATAGCGATCGGGATGGTCTTCCTGCGTTTCTCGAACACGCGTTGGGCAGCGATAACCTGAACCCTCTGAGCGGACCAGAATTACTCTACGCTGGGAGTCAGGACGGCACCCTGACATTTACGTTCCAGCGGAAGCTTGCTGCTGACGATGTTCTCTTCACTGTGGAGGTCTCGAGAGATCTCATCCTCTGGACAAACGAAACCGCCCTAGTCTCCGAGACCGCGGGTAGCGACGGAACCTCCATTGTCACCTACACGCCAACCTTCGAAGCAGGCGATGACTCAAGGTTATTCATGCGTCTCCGGGCGACCCTCGTCGATCCACTACCCTGACATCAGTGAAGATCCTCACCTCCGAAGGATCATGGCATATGAAACCATGAACCCTCCGGCACCACCTGCAAAGAAAAGCCTGGCCCCTCCCACGAGATCACCAACTCTTCATCCCCTCCCTGTTCAAAGAATGAAATAGTTACCGGATGAAGCCCTGCTGGCAACCGAACGAGCCCGCTCTTTCTCTGGACCGCATGCAGTCCATCATTGTTCACCACGACCTCATCTCCGATAGAGAGTCGGCTACCATCGTCCGATGAAGTGTAAAAGGTATACAGACCTTCTTCAGGGACCTTGACGAAGCCCTCGAACTGAATCCCATAGTTTTCTCTATCCTCAGTGCTGTAAGCCTCCTCGGTAGGCATCTTGACCACGCCATCCACAACTGAGTCCAGCTCATCAAAGTCAGGCAAGGCATCCCAGCTACCTTCGAAACCCTCAAATTTTAACCCATTCTCCATTCCCTCTTCGGCTACCGGCTCGAGCAACTCCAATTCACCGAGCTCCACCTCGATATTCTTGTGCTCCCCATTACGCTGAATCTTCAGATCCAGCCGCTCTCCAGATGCTTTCCCGACGAGTGCCAGATGAAAATCCACTCCATGGCCTACCTCCCGACCGTCCACTGCCTCAATCCAGTCTCCGGTTTCAACTCCAGCTTTCTCAGCTGGTGAACCCTCGCTGACATCCCCTACGACCACAGAGGATTTTAGCATTTCAACCTGTAAACCCAGCCTGAACCCATAGCGAAGTTCAGCCGACAAAAGAGTAGGAAACACCTCCCGAACTCGGTCAGCAGTTATCGCAAAGTTAATATTTTCCCCATCGAGCTTCTTTGAGGTAATCACCCCAATCTGCTCTCCAAGGGCATTAATGAGCGGCCCACCCGAGTTCCCACCACTTACTGCCGCACTGGTCTGCACCATTCCGGGAAGAAATGTTCCCGCTACTGCAGTCGATCGATTGAGCCCACTCACGATCCCCTCCGAGACAGAGTGAATCAGCCCCCCGGGATTCCCGATGACGACCACCGGCTCCCCCAGCATCAGATCATGACTCCGCCCGAACTTCAGGAATGGCAGACTTTTTCCCGCATCCACCTTAACAAGAGCCAGATCCTCTGAGCTCATGGTAGCGATAATCCGGAACAGCATTGGAGGCTGTCCCGGGAGAAACGCCTGACCCTCATGCATGCGGAAAAGCACATGATTGTTGGTAAGAAGATATCCATCCTCATGAATGAGCGAGGCGCTTCCTACTCCCATCGTAAAAACTCCCGCGGCATTCTGTGCCTGAACCGTTTGCAGAGAAGCCACCGCTGGCAAACAGCGCTCAACCAACTTCACCAACGGAGTGTAGCGAGCCTGTGATTTTTCCACGTCATCCCCATCCCTCTGATTCTGATCTGCCCAAGCAATGGATCCTCCGGCAGCAATTAAGAGGCAGACAAACAGGAACATTTTCAGGCTCATCATTCCAAAAATGAGGGGACTCCGCTAAATATCCAGCAAGAACACGATTTGCGAGTGTGACTTAAACCAGCTGCTTCACCCTCTTGACACTGAACCC
Source organism: Akkermansiaceae bacterium UBA4145 (assembly GCA_002380675.1). Taxonomy (GTDB): domain Bacteria; phylum Verrucomicrobiota; class Verrucomicrobiia; order Verrucomicrobiales; family Akkermansiaceae; genus Roseibacillus_B. The sequence continues at coordinate 3,416 of DFWB01000348.1, read as the reverse complement.
GTAAGAGGAACAATGGGGCCATCAGTCAGATCGAACAACACCTCTACGTCATCATGTGGCCTAATTACGCCTTGGTGGCCTCTAACCTTCCTCCGGAAGAATTCGGCAAGCACTATACCGTAGGGAGCTCACGCTACTACCACGGGCAGGTAATTTTCGCCCAGATTGCCGACGACTACCGGAACGATTACTTCCAGATTGACGAATTGATGAAGGACGTCGTCCCGAATCAGGCGGGCAGACCAAAACGGACCAAGTTCATATCCTGTTACCGCGTTCTGGAGCATATCGACTTGTCCGCTTTTCTCGACCTCTACATCACATCGGTCTCCGGCCAGGTTCTCCGCCTCCAGCAGGCGCCATATGAGCGAGTTCATGAGCCTGGTTTCATCCGGACGTATCAGGAGATCTGTCCCTTCAGCGCTATCGTAATGAGCCATATGGCTCCTCCGGAATTTGGAGAATACATCACCGATCTCTCCCTTCCAAAAAGCGCCCCTGAGGTCATGTTTACCCAGATCGACTTCGTTATTGAGGATTTTCTGAAACAACTCGAAGCCAACCCCTTTCACACTTCTCCGATCCCCAACGTCCATCCCCACAAGTTAAAGGAGCAGATCCAAGAGCTTCAGGGCAAGCCAGACAAGTCCACCAAGGCAATCAGCCTGGACTCCGTATTGGGACGAATTTCTTTCCTCCAACTCCGCACCGGATTCTGGGTAGCGGCGCAGGAGAGAGAAATTTTTTACCCTATTCCGGATAGGGCCACCCTTGAGAGTGAACACCCGGAATTCTTCCGTTCAATCGTGGGTTAGAGGCGAGAACCTCGCTCAATGCCCTGCTGCCCGGGCACCCTTCGGCTGCCCGATTTCGCTGAGCATGTCGCCAAACCATGGCAGGTCGATATCAAAGGGCTTCCCTCCCTTGATCCGGGGGAAGGCGATACAGCTCATCTCGCCGCCGGCATCTTCATCCATCCCAGCGACCCCGCTTTGCCCGTCAAGGGCATACCCTGCACCCGCAAACGCACTTTTCTTGATCAACTCAAGATCGCGCTCGTTGGGCGCTGCAGACCGCCCAAAGTATCCGCTTTTCTGAACGAGCACCTTGTCTGCATTAAGTCTCTCCTTGAGCTTGGACGCGAACCACTTTCCCGGATTCAGTTCATCAAGGCGCGCATGACCAAAAGCATCACGCCTCACCTCTTCACCTCCAGCTTCCTTCTCGCGAATAATAGCGTCCATTCCTGCCCCTTCACTGAGGAACAGGTTTACACAGTCATGCTTATCCATGACTCCATTGAGGCGCTCTATCTCGGCATCGAGGTCCAAATCCACTTCCGGAACCCAAACGGCATGGACATCCCAGCATTCACGAGACAGGCGCATGCTTGGTAGAAAGCTCCAATCACCCAGTCGCTTGCGATAGGCCTCCGCCGTAGCTCCAGTCAGCCAGCCACAGTGCCGTCCCATTACCTCGTGGATGATCAGGTGTCGTGTACTGGTGGTATTCTCGTTTGCAATGTTCTCAAAAAAGATCGCGCCCTGCTCGGCTGCAGTCCATGCCCCGAGCGTTTGCACGATGGGGAAGACATCGTTATCTACGGTCTTGGGAAGGCCGACGACGGTCAGGTCGTATCCATTCTCCTGCAGGTATCCCGCCAGATCTGCGGCGGTCGTATTGGTATCATCTCCACCGATGGTATGCAGAATATCAATTCCGTCTTTTTTAAGCTGCTCTGCGGCAACCTTGAGCGGTTCTTCGCCTGGTTGAACGAGTCCTCGCCTTTCACAGTCCTCAACGTTTGTCAGTTTGACTCGACTATTCCCAATCGGGCTGCCTCCAAAGCGATAGAGAACCTCATGCCTGTCCCTCGCCTCGGGAGGAAAAAGCATCCGGCGCCCCAGCAAAAGACCCTGATATCCGTTCAAGTAGCCACTCAACTCCGCGTCCGGAGCCAGTTCATTATATTTTTCTATCAAGCCCCCAATGGAAGAGGATAGGCATGGAGCAAGTCCACCAGCGGTCAGAAACGCAATTTTTTGAGCCATAAGGTTACGCAGAATCTGAGGCTCCCGTAGCCGGACTGTCAACCATGGTGATCGTTTAAGAAGAGTTCCGGCAGGAGAAATGTCCCTCGCCCTATCCAAGCTCTGGCACTATCCCTCCTTGGATGCACCAAAGGTAATCAGGGAGACAAATCCTTCGACACTGATAGAATTTGCCGGAACTCCGGCACCATCGACACGTATGAGCGAAGCGAGGTCAGATATCTGCCGATCATCCCAGAACGACACTGTTTTCACGCCGCCCTCGGTAGCCCTCAGGACCCCGTGCTCACTCTCCATTCTTGGGGAATCGCGCGACAACGGCGGCATCTCTTCCAGTTTCAGTCACCCTTGGGTAGTCCGGGTATGCTCACTCTATCTTTCTCGGCTAACTTGGAGATGACGAAGCGTGTGGCGGGATCACCCATCTTGGCCGCCTTGACGAGGGCTTGGTGGATTTCCTCAGTTTTTTCCCAAGGGGTCGGGTAGTAGTAAGGGCCGCGGGTGTCCGGGCGGGTGCCCCACCAAGTGTCTCCCTGATAGAGCTTTTCCTTGTTCGCCAAGCGGACGAGACTCCTCGCGATCCGCTGTTTGGTGTCAGATTTGAGAGTCTTTTCGAAACGCTTCAGGAGGGCATCGACAGCTTCCGGGTGATGCATGTAGCGCAGGGCCATGAGTGCCCCGCTTTGGTTGGGCGTACCGATTGCATCCACGCAGGCCGGCCCGGCCCGTAAGGCGACCAAGGCTTTGCGGGCGACATGGGGGAGAATGGACGCTGAGTTTGGAATGGCGTGCGGCCCTTCGACGATTTGCTTTTTCCCACCACCAGCGAATTTCTTGATCACCTTGTTGCTGACGTAAAAACGGACCTGCCCACCACCGTGCGTGTCGGCCAACCCGGCCACGCATTTGAACCGGATGATGTCAGAAGGCAAATTCGCGTAGGAAATTACGCTTACAGCATGGGAACCGATCCCAAAGGCCATTGCTTTTTTGTCCGAGCGCACAAGTTTCGCCCCGGTCGGACTGATACCCACTCCGGTCTTTCCCCAACCTTGGGTGGCCTGAGTCCACTTGAGGTCAGTCAGCCTGATGACAGAGCCGTCCTTCTTGACCAAGGTCGGCTCAAACCAGGCACCATGGTCGTTACCGTCGCCATTGCCACCATCCCCGATGGTCAGGTAAAGCTCCTTCCAGCCGGAGATATCGACATCGAATTGATGCGTCTTGTTTCCGTCGATAAGAGGGCTCCGGTGAACACCATGAGGGCCGGAATCCACTGGGGCAGGCGCCTGAAATACCGGCAAGGGGTCCGTTACCGGGGGACTGGAAACGGCGAGCAGGGCCTTAGCCGCCGACTTGTCTCCA
>DFWB01000328.1:8533-11755 GCA_002380675.1 Akkermansiaceae bacterium UBA4145 | reverse complement strand
AAGCTTGCCACGGGCTTCGTCACCCACCGCCCAGTAAACTGCACGCTTGAGAAGGTCGTGAAAGTTGGGCTGGTCCCAGACACGGTGGTCGTGTCCGGAAGCGGTATAGAAGACGCGGCCCCTGCCCTGAGTTCTGATCCACGTCCATGGTTCTCCGTCCCTCTCCTGAAGGATGGTTCGATCGGAACCGTGGCGTTCATGAACATAGGTTTCGTCCCAGGCGGTGAAGCCCTCATAACCCTTCGTCACCTCATGGGTTGTGTTGGTCGTCCGGGGGGAGAACTCGGCGCCGCCATGGGATTTGAAGACCCCTCCGACCAGTTTGACGAAGGCCTCGGATTTCCCGTAGCACGCCGAAGCTGAGTGGATGGGGAGAAACCCACCCCCATTTTCGACAAAATCGACGAGGGCCTTTTCCTGTTCTGGGGGCATTGGTCCGCGCTGGGCCCAGTTACCATACATCAGGACTGCATCAAATTGAGCCAAAGTACGGGGGTGGAGGGCCTCCGAGGGCTTCTCGAGGTAGGTCAGATTGATTCCATCATCACCGAGGTGCTTTTTCAGCACGCGATAGCGAGTGATGGGATCATGTCCGGGGTGATTCTTTGTAGGAGCGCCAAAAAATAGCACTTCGAGGCGGCGGGCGTCCTCTCGTGGTGAAATCAGCGGGGCCGCAAAGGCGGCCACTGCAAGAGCGAGGGTAAGGATGAGAGGCGTGTGTTTCATGGAAAATGATTTCGATTCAGTATTCGAGCGAAGGTATTCGGTTGGATCAGCGAGATCAGCTTGCGTCTTCTCTTCATGGTAGACTCTGCCCCCGCGCCTGTCTTTGGCGTTTTCTTGATCAGTCTTGCCGAAAAAACACAAAACTGGGGCTGTCGCGAGTATGCCTTTGGAACAAGAAAATCAAAGGAGCATTAACTAACGAAATTAATCTTCGGGCTTTAGGAACTCTACACACATCGCGTTGGCGATGGTCACTTCGTTATCGGTCTCCTTCAATGTGCCATCGCTCCTGATCTGGAAGACGGGAACATTGCCTGATTTTTGTCCCGCAACAAGCAGCCAGCGACCTTCCGGATCTACACCGATATTTCGGGGAATCTCGACCTTTGCCGGAACGGTCTGAATTCTCTCGATGTGGCCTTTCTCAAGAACCTTGAATACGGAGATGGAATCCCGGAGCTCCCCCTTGACGTCGCGGTTGGCAGCATAAAGAAATTTTCCACTAGGGTGCACCCTGATCTCGGAGCAGCTCATTCCCTCCGAGTTGCTGTTTGCAGGGAGGCAACTAACTTCCTGTTTGGCCTGGCCGAGAAGCCCACTTTCGGGGTTCCGGTCGTATACCGCGACGGTCAGGTGCAATTCGGTGAGGACGTAGGCCTGCCGTCCGTTCTTGCTGAATTTCATGTGGCGTGGTCCGGCACCGGCTTTGGTGCGGGCAGACCCTGCCCTCTTGAGGGTGGCTGTTGCGGCATCCAGATTGTAAATGACTACCTGGTCGATTCCCAGGTCCGGAGAGTAGGCGAATTTATTATCAGGACCAGGGTAGATGGAGTGTGCGTGTGGCCCTTTCTGCCGCCTGAGGTTGACACTGGACCCTTTGTGCTGGTGAGCCGATGCTGATTTCACAAGAGACCCGTCCTCGTCGATTTTCAGGGCAGCCACGCTACCACTTCCGTAATTCGCGACCATGAGGCATGTTCCTGTTCGGTCCACGGAAACGTGGCAGGGTCCTGAGCCCTCCGAGGGTTGAAGATTTATGGGGTTGAGCATGTAGTCCTTTCCAATTTGAAAGGCAGCTACCTGGTTTCCCTCTCCTCTTGCGGTAGAGTAGAGGAATTTTCCGTTGGGATGGAGAGCAAGGAAGCCGGCTCCGGAAATTTCGGCTGCCAGCTTTGGCTTTGAGAGTCTGCCTGTCTCGGAATCAAGATTACAGAGGTAGATGCCTTTGCTCAGTCCTCTTCCCTGAGTTCCAAGGTAAACTTTCATGGTGCCTGCCTGAGTCAGGAGCGGGGAGAAAAAGAGGAGGCTGGCGAGGAACCTGAAAAGAGTGAGTCTCATGGCGGTTCATTGATGTAAAATCATGGAGCCTCTGCAAGCCTTGGATGAAACGAAGAACTCATGGATGAAGAAGAGGGGCGTTTCCCACAGGGAATCTTACTTTTCCTACATAGGATATGCCGGAACGCTGTTCTTGCGGTAGGGGCCCGGAGAAGATACGACTTCACGCAATGCGTTTTGTCTTCTGTTTCCTGATTTTGGTCTCCGTACTTGAGGCTGCGCCGGTGGTGCCGGCAAAGGAGAGTAAGGCGTTTCGTGAGATTATGGCTGCAGTCGCGGACCCAGTGGAGGATGCGGTGCACCAGAAGGTGAAATTTCGCATCAATCATATCATGATGGATAAGGACTGGGCGTTTGTGGATGCGCTTCCGCTGACCACAGATGGCAAGAGGATTGATTACGCGGGCACCATGTTTGAGGAATGGATCGAGGAGGCCGATGAAGTTCTCTGGGTGCTTCTACGCTATAAGAGAGGCCGATGGTACATCGTGGAGAAAGAGTTTTTCACGACCGAGGCAACCTGGATCGACTGGCCTCAATATTTCCGGGCGCCAAGCGGGATCTTCCCAAAGCGTAAGTTTAACTAGACGGTCTTCTCCGGGGTAACCGCGATTTCTCCGACATCTATCTGAATACTATGAAACACTACACACTCCTTATTATTGCCATGGCTCTGGGCTCCTCGTTTCTCTGGGCGGAGCGTCCCAAGATAGGATCAGTCATCCGGCATGATCCGGCCTTTGACAAACTCATTGCGAAAGATGCCGAGATCGAGGTTCTGGCCTCCGGGTTTGTCTGGTCCGAGGGGCCTGTCTGGGACAGGAAGAACAACCGACTCCTCTGGTCTGACGTTCCTGCGAACACGATTTACCAATGGTCAGAAGATAAGGAGGGTCACTCTGTGTTTATGACGCCGTCCGGATATACGGGAGTGACCGCGGGATATCCAGAGCCGGGTTCAAACGGGTTGTCCTTTGACGCCAAGGGCCGACTTGTTTCTTGTGAACATGGGGACAGAAGGGTTGCGGTGCTGACCCCGGAAGGGGGAAAAGTAACCCTCGCCGACAACTATGACGGGAAGAGGTTCAATAGTCCGAACGATCTGGCGATTCACTCCAGTGGAGCCATTTATTTTACAGACCCTCCCTACGGTCTTCC
>DFWB01000328.1:0-8142 GCA_002380675.1 Akkermansiaceae bacterium UBA4145 | reverse complement strand
GAGGTGAGCCTTCTCACCAAGGAGTGTGACCGCCCTAACGGGATCGCGCTCTCACCCGATGAAAAGAAGCTCTATGTCGCTCAGTCCCATGGACCGAAGCCCTACATCTTCTCATGGGACATCAAGGCAGATGGAACCCTGGGTCCCCAGAAGGTCCTGTTTGACTGCTCGACGTTGGCCCGGAAGTATCCAGGAGCTCCCGATGGAATGAAAGTAGACAAGGACGGGATAATCTGGACGACTGGTCCGGGTGGGGTGCTCGTGATTTCCCCAGAGGGGAAACTCCTCGGACATATCCTTACTGGTCAGCGCACCGCAAACTGTAACTGGGGTGATGATGGGTCGACCCTCTACATGACAGCTGATTTTCATGTCTGCCGGATAAAGACCCTTACAAAGGGAGCAGGCTGGTAGGGGGCACAAAGTCTTCCCTACTTCATGGCGAGAACACCATTGAGACCATTAACCATGGAGCATTTGGGGTCTACAGACTTTGAATTCTCGAGAATTTCGGTTCTGAATTTCTCGACAAGGCCTTGTCGAATCTTGTTGCCCTGATCGGAGAAGGGAGGAGCGCCCTCGCGGTCATCGGTCTGAAGCAGGCTCCAAACGGTAAATAATCTGATGGTCCGCGTGGGGCCTCAGCTCAGCACCTCCTCGACGACTCGAGCCTTTTCAACTCCGGTGAGACGGAAGTCCAGACCCTGGAAGCGGTAGGTGAGTCGTTCATGATTAATCCCAAGCTGCCGAAGCATGGTGGCATGAAGGTCATGGACAGAGACGTGATCCTTGGCGACCGCGTAACCAAGTTCATCCGTTTCGCCCCAGCTCGCGCCGCCCTTGATCCCGGCGCCGGCCATCCAGATTGAGAAGGCCTGAATATGGTGATCTCGCCCACTGCCTTGCGCCATGGGTGTCCGTCCAAACTCTCCTCCCCAGATAATGAGGGTATCCTCGAGTAGTCCACGCTCCTTGAGGTCCTTGACCAAGGCGGCGGTGGCCTTGTCAATGTGCCCGGCAACGGTATTGATTGCACCCTTGACGTTGCCATGGTGGTCCCAGCCGCGGTGATAGAGCTGGATAAAGCGAACCCCACGCTCGGCAAGGCGGCGCGCGACAAGGCAGTTGGAGGCGAAGGATCCGTCTCCCGGCTTGGCACCGTAGAGGTCAAAAACATGCTTGGGCTCCTTGGACACGTCGACAAGATCTGGAACCGAAGCCTGCATCTTGAAGGCCATTTCATACTGGGCGATCCGAGTAGCAATCTCAGGGTCATTCTGCCTCTGGCCCAGCAGGTTGTTCAGTCCGTTAATGGTGTTCAGGAGGTCTCCCTGGTTGTCTCGTGATACCCCTGCAGGATTGTTGACGTAGTGGACCGGATCTCCCTTGGAGTTGAATTTGACACCTTGGAATCGAGAGGGAAGAAATCCACTGTGCCACTGGCGGGCGGCGATGGGCTGATCCTGCCCCCCTCCGGAGGAGGTCATCACCACAAACCCGGGAAGTTCATCGGTGTCTGCGCCGAGTCCATACAGCAGCCAGGACCCCATTGAAGGGCGGCCCGGAATGACCGATCCAGTGTTCATGAAGGTGTGAGCTGGGTCGTGGTTGATTTGCTCAGTAGACATCGAATTGATTACCGCGATGTCGTCTGCGATCGAACCAATATTGGGAAAGGCGGAGGACATCAGTCTCCCGCACTCCCCATAGGGTTTAAATTCATGTTGCGGGCCGAGGCACTTGAGCTTGTTTCGACTTCCTTGAAGCTGTGCGAGCTGCTGTCCCTTGGTGAAGGACTCCGGCATTGGCTTTCCATTGAGGCGAGCCAGTTCTGGTTTATGATCCAGAGTTTCGAGGTGAGAGGGTCCACCTGCCATACAGAGATGAATGACTCGCTTGGCTTTTGGTGCGAAATGCAGTTTGTCATCGAGGACACCCCTCCACTGGGGGGCGCCCTGTGACTCCTGACTCATTAGATAGGCGAGTGCAGCACTGCCCACGGAGTAGGATGAGCCCTTAAGAAAGGTCCGCCGGTTAATCGCATTGATCAGCTGTTCGTTCATGATTGAGAGTTATGGAAGTTCTCCAGATTAATACCTCGTAATGGTTTCGTGCAGATTGAGGAGAGCTCTGGTGACCGAGGTGAAGGCCGCGAGATCCATGGGGTTGGCTTCCCTTCCTGCCGGGCGGAGCCCAACTTTCAGAAGTGCATTCGCTTCCTGAGGGCTTTGGATGTAGCGCTTGAGCTGCCTATCGTAGAGAGCCTTCAGGAGTTTGTGTTCTTCCGGATGAGGCTTGCGTTGGAGGAGTGCCTGAAAGCCAAGCTCCAGCCTCTCATCGAACGGTCGGCTGTCCCCTGTAAGCTTCTCCGCGAGAACCCGCGCGGCCTCAACGAAGGTGGGATCATTGAGAAGGTTAAGAGCCTGTTGTGGGGTATTAGAACTCTCGCGGCTTGCGGTGCACTCTTCCCTTGGGGGTGCATCAAATGCGACGAGCATAGGATGCAGGAAGCTTCTCTGCCAATGCATGTAAACTCCGCGGCGATACTGATTCTGGTCATTATCCTGTTTGTAGGTTCGCTTGGGGAAATTCAGTTCCCGGTAGTATCCCGCCGGCTGATAGGGACGGGCACTTGCACCACCTATCATCGGATTAAGGAGGCCCGAGACTGCGAGGGCGTTATCGCGGATGAACTCAGCAGGCAGTCGGCGCGCATTCTGTCTCGCGTAGAGCTTGTTGTAGGGATCCGAGCCAGTCAGATCCCGGGAGGCGTTGGAGGATTGCTGGTAGGTTTCCGAGGTAAGAATCAGTTTGACGAGATACTTGATGTCCCAATCACTCTCCATGAATTCTACGGCGAGCCAGTCAAGGAGCTCAGGATGCGTAGGCCATTGACCCTGGTTGCCGAGATCCTGCAGGTCCCGGGACAAACCAGTTCCTAGAAAAAGAGCCCATACCCGGTTGACGAAGGCCCGGGCGGTGAGAGGGTTATTCTTCGAGGCGATCCACTGGGCGAGGTCAAGGCGTGTCAGCCGATCCCCGCTGGATTTGGATTCTTGCTTGCCACTGGCAAGGAAAGCTGGGAGCGCGGGTTCAACGACCGGCCCCGATCGATCCGTCCAGTCTCCTCTGGGCAGGATCCGTATCTCGCGAGGATTGGTCGAGAGTGTCACGAGGGTCATGCGGGTAGAGCCCATAGCCCCTTTTGCCTGCTGGTCCAGTTTGGCAATCTTGTCTCGGACTGGTTGAAGAGAAGGCGCAACCGTCCGGAAGTGATTAAGCAATGGCTCGCGAATACTGGCGTCGAGCTTTTTACTCCCTCCTGCAAGCAACTGCTTCCTAAGGTTATCTGGAATGCCCGCGAGTGCAGCACTGGCATCACTGGTCGTTCGTCCTGCCAGATCCCACAGGACGGTTCCTCCGTGTTGGGTGTAGGCTAGTTGGGTGATTTTTGTTCCAGCGGGAAGGCCAACCTTTTCGGCAGATACCTCGATCCGAACCCACTTGCCCAACGCGGGAAGGTCACCACCCCGGTGGTGGTCTGGTCCATTACTTCCCTTGCCGTAGGGAATGAGATCTTCACCCCACCAGACTCGGTGCTCCCAAGAGTTGTCTGCATTAAACTGGAGCATGATCTGGCGTGGAGGATTCTTGGGGTCGAGCCAGACATGGGCAAACAGCTGTTCCCCATTACCAAGGCTGACTGGTTTGGTGCTGGCGTCTACAATGTGTTGAACGAGACCATTGCTTGTCTGTCGCCGAGCGATCTTGCCTGAATGCACGTTGTCAGTGACTGTCTGGACTTTTTCGAGGGGAAGCTCGTTGTCATCAAGAATGGTCAGATCCTTTGGCTTGCTGGCTGAAATTTTCGCCCGCAAATCATCCAACCACGTGAGAAACTCTTTTTCCAAGCCGGGCCCTGTCGCTTCCAGTTCTTTTTCGAGGAGTCGCTTCTCCTTCTCGATCCGGGTCAACTCATTCGTGTCCTTGGGCTCGGGGACGTCGAGGGCCGGCCCCCACTTGTCCAGTTTGAAGCCCGGGTAGTTCTTTATATCCGCACCGGCATTGTAGCGGCCATCCCCATTATAGGCACCCTTCTCATAGATGTCGGAGAAGAAGGCTTCCATGGAATAGAAGTCCTTGGCAGTAAAAGGATCAAATTTGTGATCATGGCACTCGGAGCACCCCATTGTTGAACCGAGGAAAGCGACAGAGGTCGTCCTTACTCTCTCGGCATAATACTTGGCGATGTATTCGGCATCCTGAATTCCCCCTTCCTCGGAGAGCTGGTTCACTCTGTTGAAGCCGGTGGCAACGTATTGCTCAGTCGAGGGCTTCTCGAGAAGGTCCCCTGCGAGCTGCTCTACAATAAAGGTATCGTAGGGCTTATTGCTATTAAAGGCGCGGATGACATAGTCCCGGTAGGGCGTCATACTCCAAGTCTTGTCACTATGGTAACCATGGCTATCGGCGTATCGTGCGAGGTCGAGCCACATGACTGCCATCCGCTCTCCAAAATGAGGAGAGGAGAGAAAGTGGTCGATGGAGGATTGAGCATCTGATTTCTCGATTTCCTCGAAGGATGCCGGAAGCCCCGTAAGGTCGAAGGAAATCCTTTTTCTCAGAGTGTCCGTGTCCGCCCGCGGAGACAGCTTGCGGCTGGCCTCAGGCATTCCCGCAAGAATAAAGTTATCGATAGGGTGAGTGGCTCCCACCTTGGGAACTTCTGGTCTTTTGGGAACTATGTAGGCCCAATGCGGTTCATACTCCGCGCCCTGTTCTACCCATTCAGACAGGATCTTTTTCTGAGCGGAGGTGAGCACCCTGTGAGATTCGGGGGGAGGCATGATTTCCTCGGTATCCTCCGTGTAGATCCGGTGAATGATTTCTGATTCTTCTGGATCGCCAGGAACAAATGCTTTCGAGGCCAAGGCATCTGCCCTGATGTCCAGTCTGAGCTTAGCTTCGCGGGCATTTTTGTCCGGACCGTGGCACGAGAAACAGTTTTCCGCCAGAATAGGTCGGACGTCTCTGTTGTAGGACAGGGGAGCTGCCACCGCGGGAAGAGAGGCGAGGAGAGTAAGCGCAGTGATGGTTAGGCGCATAGCGCCTCTTAAGTAACGAGGGCCGTGAGAGTTCGCAAGAACTGGGTTTTCCCAGTTGGTCCTGTTTTCGTGGGAGTGCTGCCGATTACTGGGCCAATACTGGTAGAATTGGCACTCCGCCTAGCTCAAAACTCCCTGCACGACTCTTGCGGGTTCTACCCCGGTAAGCCGCATATCCAATCCCTGAAACTTCACGGAGAACCGATTATGATCAATTCCCAGCAGATGAAGCATGGTGGCATGCAGGTCACGGACATGAACGATATCCTTCACGGAGGCATATCCCAGTTCGTCGGTCTCCCCATAGGCTGTCCCTCCTTGGATGCCCCCGCCGGCCAACCACATTGAAAATCCTTTCATATGATGATCCCGCCCGGCCCCACCTTTTCCCTGAAACATCGGGGTTCTTCCGAATTCTCCACCCCAGACGATAAGGGTTTCGTCCAGCATCCCGCGCTGTTGCAAGTCGGTCAGTAGTGCCCACGTTGGCTTATCGGTGAGCCCGCAGCAGGTATTCATGTATTTCACCAGCCCGCCGTGATGATCCCATCCCCGGTGATAGAGCTGAATGAAACGGACTCCCTTTTCTGCCAGTCTGCGAGCCAGAAGGCAATTTGATGCGAAAGAGCCATCACCCGGCTTAGCGCCATACATGTCGAGAACATGCTGTGGTTCGTCTGAAACGTCTGTGAGCTCCGGAACACTGGCCTGCATACGGAAAGCCATTTCGTAGGCCGCGATACGGGCCTTGATTTCAGGGTTGTCGACCATCTCGTTGCGTCGACTGTCCAGTTGCTGAATGGACTGAACGAGAGCCTGTTGATGTTTCTCGGATATGCCGGCAGGACGGGTGACATAATGGACCGGGTCTCCGGTGCTGTTGAATTCGACACCTTGATGGCGGCTGGGGAGGAAACCCGTGCCCCATTGCCGGGCGGCAATGGGCTGGGGGTTACGCCCACCCACGCTTGACATGACAACGAACCCGGGAAGGTTCTCACTGTCGCTACCGAGACCGTAGTTGATCCATGCGCCCATGGAGGGGCGTCCGCTGATGGCAGACCCGGTGTTCATGAAAGTGTGGGCTGGGTCATGGTTGATCTGCTCGGTCAGCATGGATTTCACCACACAGATCTTGTCAGCCATCTTTCGATGATATGGAAGAAAGTCGGAAATAAACTGCCCTTTGCCAAACTCCTGAAATTTTGTGAGGTGCCCCTGCACCTTGAGATGCTGGCCCTGCAGTTGGGCGATAGGCTGGCCCTTGGTAAAGGATTCAGGCATGGGCTTGCCATTGAGTTCATCCAGCTTGGGCTTGTAATCAAAGGTTTCCAGATGTGAAGGGCCTCCGGCCATGGTCAGGAAAATCACTCTCTTGATCTTGGCGTCATGGTGCGGCAGGCCTGCGATTCCATCGTAGGATGTATCAATCGCATTTCCCAGGGCATCACGACCAAGCAGGGAGAGGAGGGCGGCAGATCCGAGCCCGAAACCTGTCGACCCAAGAAATGATCGGCGATTCACGTAGTTTCCCAGTCTTTCGGTAGTTGTCATCAGCCTGTAGAGAGGAAAGTGGAATTGCTCAGTTCCGGGTGTAGGTTTCAGAGAGGTTCAGGATGGCTCGAGCTGCGGTTGTCCATACGGCATGCTGGACCGCATCGAGGCCCTCAGCAACCGGAGCTGTTCCAGTAGAGACTAGTTCTTTTGCGGCAGCAGGGTTCGATTGAAATTCCTGCGTCGCCACGGAAACCAGATGTTTCATGATACGGCGTTCCTTCTCATCCGGCTTTCGCGAAAGGGCCTCACGGTAGCTGAACTCAAGGCGGTCATCGATGCTTGGCCCTCCTTCGGAAAGAATACGGGCGGAAAAAACGCGGGCAGCCTCCACAAAAGAGGGGTCGTTGAGGAGGGTCATCGCGGCAATCGGGGTATTGGAGCGGGGACGCTCGGCGGTGCACTCTTCACGGGTGGGAGCGTCAAAGGCGCGCAGCATGGGGTGGAGGAACTGTCGTTGCCAATGGACATAGACTCCGCGGCGCCACTGCCGGTCATCAGCATGATGAGCATATTTGCGTCCGGGGAAATTAAGGTGCTTGTAGTAACCCAGTGGTTGGTAGGGCTTCGCACTGGCACCGCCGTAGCTCGTCCGCAGGAGGCCCGAGATTGCCAGTGCGTTATCACGGATGGTTTCCGCAGGAAGGCGGTAACGTGATTGTCGTGCCAACAGTCGGTTGTAGGGATCACGTTCTCGCAGCTCCACGGTTGCAAGTGAGCTTTGCCGGTAGGTCCGACTAGTGACGAGAAGCGCCATCATATGCTTAATGTCCCAACCGGACTGGTAGAATTCAACTGCGAGATTATCCAGGAGCTCGGGATGTACAGGGGCTTCTCCCTGCCCGCCGAAGTCATCAAGTCGCTTTGAAATGCCAGAACCAAATACGAGGTACCAGAATCGGTTGACCATGACGCGGGCAGTCAGGCCTCCCGTCCCGCTTGTTGGGTCCGTCAGCCAGTTTGCAAGGTCAAGCCGGGTCAAACGCCTCGATTTGACGGAGTGTCCGGGTTTCTCCAGAAAGGTGGGGAACGCAGGTTCCACCACCGGACCACTCTCATCGAGCCAGTCTCCCCTCGGCAGAATACGAATCGTACGCGGCTTGGTCGCGACCGTAATCATGGTCTTCCGCTGCGCTTTTTTCAGCACGGCCAGTTCCGCCTTGAAGCTTTCCTGCTCCTCCCGACTGGCAAACGATTGAGAAGACAGTTTGGTCTCGAGCTCCGCGAGGCGCAAGCGCTCGCGCTTCGAGTGGACATCGATTTCAGGGGGGCGCCTCGTTGGCAGGTTATTGGTTCCAACCCGGAAATGTTGAGCTTCGTCGATATCAGCAAAAAAGGCCCCCAGCGCGTAAAAGTCTCTGGCGGTGTAGGGATCATACTTATGGTCATGACACTGGGCACAACCCACTGTTGCACCCATCCAGACATTGGAGAGGTTCCGAACCCGGTCCGCAAAGTAGATGGCGAGGTATTCCTTGGCCTG
>DFWB01000070.1 GCA_002380675.1 Akkermansiaceae bacterium UBA4145 | reverse complement strand
GGGCGTATGTCCTTCGGGATCCTGCAATCTCTGCTCAGCCGATTACGCGCGCAGGGCAAAATGACGACCTCAGTAGAACCTTCCAGTATCTACCGCGCCCTCGAAATTGCAGGCCCTCATTATCAGGAGATCAAGACTGAGATTATCGAGGAGGAACGCCCACCAATGGTTGGAATAGAAGAGTATCTCCAGAGATTCCCCCGCCTTCCCGCCGCGACCCAGAGCATCATACGTGGCAGAGCGAATAGTCCTATGGGCCCTCCAAGGAGTAGCTAAGAAAGCTTCCTAAGCTCATGTCCATCGCCCTCGTCCACTACCACTTGCGCCCGGGAGGAGTCACCCGGATCGTGGAGCGCCAGTCGAAAGCTTTGACTGCCGCGAGAATCCCCCATGTGATTCTTACCGGCTCGCACCCGCAGCAGGAGTCTGATCTCCCAATCAGGGTGATCCCTGCCCTCGATTACTCGGTGATGCCTTCTCACCGGAATACCGAAGCGTCTACTCTCATGGGGCAAATGCGCGCTTCTGCTAAGGAAGTTCTAGGACATGAACCCCGGTGCTGGCATCTTCACAATCCTACCCTGGGCAAGAACCGGCTATTCCCTCAATTGGTGAAGATTCTCGCTGAAAGCGAAGTTCCCCTGGTGATGCATATCCACGATCTCGCAGAGGATGGTCGCCCAGAGAACTACTCCCACCTCCGTGAGCACAGAGAGATTTATCCTCTTGCGCCTCAGATTCACTACCTGACGATCAATTCCCGAGACCTTACCTTACTGAAAAGCGCGGGGATTCCAGCACAACAGGTATCGTTGCTTCGAAACGCAGTCGGCCCAATAGACCCCGCCGGCGAGGTCCCATCGAGTGAGCAAACCTCTCCTCTCGTTCTGTTTCCAGTCAGAGGAATCCGCCGTAAAAACCTCGGAGAGCTCTGTCTCCTCGCTGGCTTAGCGCCAGAGAAAAGTCAATTCGTCCTCGCGCTTCCTCCGGGAGAATCCGGTGAAACCACTTCCTACAGAACTTGGATCGAAGTCGCGAGGAAGCAACGATTACCAGTTCAGATGGGCGTGGTGGGAAGAGACCCTTCAACTCCAGCAGGGGATTCCACCTTCCCAGCATGGATCCGCGCCTCCACCCACTTTATCACAACCTCCATCGCTGAAGGGTTCGGACTCACTTTCCTCGAGGCTATCGCCTTTGGACGCCCCTTGCTCGGAAGAGATCTTCCTGAAATCACCACCGACTTCAGGAGCCAGGGAATCAATCTCCAATCCCTGTATTCCGGGTTACTTGTCCCCCGGCCATGGATCGATGAGAACTGTCTTCACGACCTTCTCGAAACGAGCCTGCAACATCTCTACCGATCCTACGATGAGTGCCTGCCCGATGCCGTGGTTACCCAGACCGCAGAGTCCCTCTTCAGTGGAGAATTTCTGGACTTTGGAAACCTCCCTGAGACCATTCAATTAGAGATGATTCCCCGCGCACAGGCATCTCCGAGCGAGATCCTTTGCCGCGAGGAAAACACACTCATTCCTGCTGACGAATGGCTGAACGCTGCACTAGAGCGAACAGATACCAACCGCCCTGAAGACCTTGATCCATGGTCATCGACAGCATTTGCCCGGGCCCACAGGGATCTGTACGATTCCGTCACCCACTGTCGCACCGCCAAACCAAGCTGGCTGGACCCGAGAGAAGTTCTCCTCCAATATCTGCAGCCTGAGAGGTTTCATTTCCTCCGCTCCTGAAAATGAGCCTTTCCCACCTCGAAACCATTCGCAACCTGCTAGACGCAGGAATAACCGAACCCGCAGACTGCAAACCCATACTCCCTGAACTATCTGGAATCAGAGCGGTCATTTTTGACGTCTATGGAACCCTCCTCACCTCGGGGCACTGCAGACAATACCCTCACCCTGCAACATCGATCGAGGACCTCTTACGGTCCATTCTGCAGGAGCACAAACTAGCGCTACCAGAGACTCCACATTCTCTCGAAGCCAAGCTCACCGCTTTAATACAACGAGAGCATCAGGCTGCTAGGGCTCGTGGGATCTCCTACCCTGAAATAGAAATCCGTTCGATCTGGAGCGAACTTCTTCAACATCCTGTCGGAGAAGTCATAGAAGATATCGCTCTTCAATACGAGTGCATGACTAATCCGGTATGGCCAATGCCAGGAGCAAGCAAACTCATCGCAGACCTGAAACAGAAGCGACTCTCTCTGGGGATTGTCTCCAATGCTCAATTCTACACCCCCCTCCTCTTCCCGGCCCTCCTGCATGCTACTCTGCCGGATCTAGGGTTCACTGAACTCCTCTGTCTCTTTTCCTATCAATATGGCCTCGCAAAACCGGGAGAGGGCCTTTACCTCCTTCTCAAAGAGAAACTTGCCACCCACGGCATTTCTCCAGCCCACGTTCTTTATATCGGAAACGATGCCCACAAGGATATCCATCCAGCCGCAAAGACAGGCTTCCGAACTGCACTTTTCGCCGGAGATGTGAACTCTCTTAAACTCCACCCCGACAAACCCGGCCTCCTACCCCCCGATGCTGTTGTTACTCATCTTCAGCAAATCTGCCACCTGTTGAGGTAAGCGCTCCAATGACGCAATAGAAAGAACTTGCCTTCTATGAAATTGGACACAGCCCGCTGGCTCCAGATCTTGATCAGGCTCACACAGGCCCTTATGGCATTAGGTCTCGGCCTTTTCTTCATTCGCGTTGGGATCCTCCACTTTACTAGTCCGAATTGGTTTGCGCCAATAGTACCAGACATTCTGGGAGCCCCCCTTTTCTGGGTTTACGCCAGTGGAGCAGTCGAGATCCTCCTTGGTATTGGGCTCCTCGCTCCTCCAACCCGTAGGCCAAGCGCACTCGCTACCGCGGCTTTTCTAGTTCTTGTCTACCCAGCAAATCTGAATATGTGGATCAACAATCTTTCTCTGGGCGACGGCACAACTCTTTCCTTTCAGGGACACCTCATCAGGCTCCTAGTGCAACTGACCGCTATTGGGCTCTGCCTCTGGCTCTCTCGCAATCGCTGCGTATAGAGCCATTATGAATGCTGGCTAGGAGGCATCCCGCTGCAAACCACTAAATCGGGCAGCAGAGACAATCCGGCGCTATTCTTTTGCAAGCAAGCGGCAGCTTCAATCGGCTTTCTGGGTTACAACAAAACCGTGACGTAACGATCCCGCAAATAACTGTCTATTCGGTCCAATATGCATGTTGATGGGTTTTCATGCGGACTGATAAAAGGTTTCTCAAACTCCTTGTGAGCATTGTAGGTTAACCGTTTCATAACAAGGCAGTGCGGGATCGTTCGTCACCCTTTTTTGGATTCACAACCCTCGCACGACTCCACCGGCCAACAAGGGAACCCCTGAACCACAGGAACCCGGCGTTCACCCCGCCGACCGACTGTCAACCCGTCACACCTGACCTGTGCAGCAGGCCTCATACTGAGCTCGCGCCCTTACCCTTCAGCCTGCAGAGATTTTTCGTGCTCTACGATTTTTGCGATCCATGGATCCGACAATTCCTCAAAATCGATATCACAATCAACTCGCTCGATGATTCCCACCGCCCCGAGGCGCTTTAACTCAGACTCCAGGTCTTTTCCGAATCCATTAAAAATGTCGTAACCGGAATCTCCGAGACCACAGATTGCAAACCGTTTCCCGGAGTAGTGACCATCGGGGTATTCTTTCAACTTTTCGAAATAGCCTACGGAATCATCAGGAGGTTCACCCTCGCCCCAAGTGCTCACGACGTAATAGAGATTCGAGAGCTCTGAGATATTCTCCGGATCAGAGTCAAACATATCGACGCACTCAATCTCGATTCCACTCTCCCCCAGCTCCTCCTGTAACTTCTCCGCGACCTCCTGTGAGTTCCCGGTCTGGGTAGCAAAAAAGATCTGAGATTTGTGCATACGGTTCTTTACAGGATTTCTACGGATTTGGCTAATGGTGGATTGTCATTATTCCAATCTCTTTTCCACAGAACCTCCAGACGATGAACAAAAATGACACCACGGCCCCTTGTCTGGAAGGTGTCAAAAACATGCCTCTCTCCAGTCGCACGCTTTTCAGAAGAGGTTCAACCTCGATCCCGCCCCGAGGAATACCTCTCGACGATGGCACCCCCCGCCGGATCAGTCAGTATTCGAACCCGATCCCTTGGCCGGAGCCCCCTGAGACCCCGGGTTCTCTGCAGAATCGTCACCACCTCTCCTCCGTCCTTTCTGATACGGATCTCATAGGCGGTTTTGTCTGAGAGCTTATCCCCTATCCCACCGAGCAAGCCGCCTACCAGAGCCCCTTCGAATGCCGCACCATCATCTGACCCGATGAGAGCTCCCGCGATCACCCCACCCACTACCCCGCTACCGTCATCAGCTGAGTCATTGTAAACTACCTCTTTTATGGCTAATACCGCTCCAAACTCCTCCTTATAGGATTTCTGTAATTGCGCGCTGGTCATCGGCGTGGTCACGCTTTGACATCCCCCAACAAGCAATCCCGTCAGACTCGCCAGACCCATTAAATAACTCACTCCACGCATCGCGCCTAAAGAATATCATCTCCCCCACACAGAGTGCAAGCGAGCAGAAAGCCCAGTGGCATCAGCGAACAAGAAATAACGCTGAGCAGATCCCTCCTCATTTTTGCAATCAGGGAGCAACAAGATGAGAACGGCTATCTGGCCGAGAAAATTACCCGGAAGCATCTCTGGTGAGGACCACATTCATCACTTGAATATGTGGGTTGCCGTTTTTCGATTGCCTTGATGCACTTCAATAGAGGAAATGAGAGACTATGAAACAGTGGCTGATCTTTCCCTTGCGAGGTGCACTCATATTCAGCCTTGCGGCAACGGCTCACGCCTCAGTTTCAGACTGGCAGGCGACCACATCTTCTCATCCTAGCCTGCTCCACCAATATAGCTTTGATGGAATAACAAACGAGGAACGAACGAGCGATCTGAAGGGAACTGCTGATCTTTCCTTGCGGGTGTTCGGCAGCGGAACAGCTGATCAGTTGCAGCTGGGGATGGCCGGCTTTGATTCATCTTCGGATGCAGCCCAAACCCACCGAGGACCGGGCACCGATAACGCAGAGGGCGCCTACCTGCGCGCCGAATCCATTACCCTTGGAAATTCCGTCTCATATGAAATCCTTTTTTCGCCCCTCGCCTCGGAAATCACCGGAGGCCAGTGGAATCTTGGCTATATCATTTCTACACGCACGGGAAATGACCGGGGATATTTTCTGACCCAGGGAGGACCTCTTCCCAGCAATGGCAGAAGGATAAGGAGCACGATAGGAAACTCCCACAGCGATGCAAATACGACGACCTTGCTGGAGAGCTTTACTCCGGGGCACTGGTATTACGTCGCAGGCTCTTACACCAGAGGCCCGGGCAACGTGACGTGGACGAACTATATCGCGGACCTTACCCTGGGCCAAACGAACCTCACAACCGTCGGCCCATTCACTAATTCAGGAGGAAGCTACCCAATGGGCTCTACCTCCTTGGGAATTGGTGGCCGGTGGGATGCTCAGGAATCCTTTTCTGGACTCTTCGATGAAGTAAACTTTTACAATCAGGCCCTCCCCTCTGAATTCTTCCAGAGGAACCTATCCCTGATTGTTGGTGACCGACTCACCCTTGATGTCAGGAATGTAGACTCTAATCTTCTTCTCTCGTGGAGGAGCAAAGCGGGCAAGCGTTACAACGTTCGCAGCTCCACCGATCTTTCCGGGAACACGGCCGCCTGGCCAATCTTCGCTGACCTCTCCAATCTGGCAGCCACACCTGAGGAAAACATTCTTATCATCGCTCAACCTCCAGAGTCTCAGCGCTTCTTTGTTATTGAGGAATTCCAGCCGCCTCCGCAGGTCTACTATTTCTCCGACTTTGAAGACGGCGCACAAGAATGGACCTCCCTGATTAACGATCAGGATGCTGCCACCTCCTGGGAACTCGGGACTCCTTCCGCAAGCACCGGGCCTCTGACTGGGGCAAATGACTCGACCTTCGCATGGTCTACTAATCTTGGAGATTATGGCCCAAACTCCAATATTTCGCTGCGGTCTCCGAGCATTGACCTCACCGCCGCCTCCAACGCCGAATTATCTTTTAGGATATTCCGAGACGCCGATGGCTTCGGTGATACAGCAGCTATACGCGTTTTAAGGTCCTCCGATTTGACTCTTCTGGGAGACGAGATCCCAATCGATTTGAATATTTTTGATAATGATTGGAGCTTGATCCGAATTCCTCTTCCCAAGAACTCCATTGGGACCAGCGTGGTCATCGAGTGGAATTTCATCAGTGATGACAGCCCGGATGCCTTCAGCGGGCTCTCTCTTGATGATGTAACCGTTAGCGACTGACTCCCACTAATCCGGAGACTCCTCATCCCGCAAATTCACGCACATTATGTTTGCGGCGAACTTCTTCAGGAAGTCCCACATGGGCTTCATTGAATTCGGGCTTTGTTGTATTGCAAAGCCTTGTAGGTCTTTGCCTCGATTGTAAAGCGAGTCAGATCCGAAAACCCCGGACGCTTGAGCTCTTCTTCAACAATCAGAAAACACGGCACCTTCGCACTCTTCCGCCCGTATTCTACCGTCGACTTTCCCGGAACACCAAACCCTCCCCGTTCCACTACCCCGGCACCCCACACCTCTAAGCCGTGAGCTACGAGTGCCTGACGCATCTGCGCCTTCGCTCGATCATCCGCTGAGGGGATCTCGACGATAATCGCAACGCACGGCATATCCCTCTCCAAGCGCGCCTTCCGGAAGCTATAGAGAACGTTGTATTTGGCCAAAAGACCCTCGCGAGCCTTGAAGCAGGAAAAGGTTATCCTCTCTTTATCGACCTTGGGGACGAGGGGGACTACCCCGGTAAAATCCTCACAGAAGGCATCAAGAGTTCTGAGCAACCCCTGTCCACCCGCCGTGCCCCAAAGAAGAATAACCGCGGCTATGAGTATACGCATTGAGTCCACTGATAACACGTCACGCTGATCTCCCAATCAATAATCACCCCGGACTACCAATAAGCGAAGTAGAGTTGCCGGAGCCTTGGTTCCACACCGCATTGTCGCCAACTGCTTCCAGCAGGTCAAAGTCTCTGCACTTCTGCCCCGATCTCAATTACGCCCTCCTTCCCAGCGATACGTGGCGCAAAGACAGGCTGACCTCCACCACGAAAACCCAGCGGTAGCTCTACAGACGCTGCAGAGAAAACAGCCACAAAGGCGCCGAGCTATCACACTGCGCGTGCAGCGAAAAGATGCGGAGGGGAGCTGGCATCTACCCTCCCTGCCCAACGACTCTGAGAGTGTCTCTATTCCAAAACCTAGGGAGCGGACGCACTCGCTTTGGGATCGCGGGAAAGAGCCTTGTCAACTGGGAGCTCTTCGGCGGTTACCGGCGGAAAGGTAACCTTTCCGGTAGCGGCCCACTCGGTTCCTCGAAGCAAGGTTTCCTGAAAAGCCACTCCCAGCATCGACTTGCTGTCGTGTCCCATCACTGTATGGAATATTCGACCTTTTCCGTAGGTGATTGTCATCAGCACCGGCTCGTGACGCTCAGAGCCCCCTTTGGCTAATGCCGTCGCCAGGATCTTCATGTTCTGGCCCGGACCACGCAATCGATCGTAGAGCTCTTCCTTCGCCTGAAGAAATTCCTTGGGTAAGCCTTTTGTGATCGGGTGCTCCGTATCACGGACTACCACCTTATACTCCCAGGCACGACCATGTGACCCTCCCCTGCCCTTCGAGTCATCCCGAACCACTTTACCGTCCTTCCAATACACGTAGGGGCCATCCTTTTCATTACGACCACCCCAGCCGCCAAGACCAATCATCAGATTGTATTCCTTCCATTCCCGAAACGAATTATCGGCTGCGTGAACCACCACCAGGTTTCCGCCCTCCTCGATGTATTTCACGAAAGCCTTCTGGGTCTTCTCCTGCCACGCCTTGCCGTTGTAATTCGAGAGAACCACATCATAGGCCGAGAAATCGACAATCCAGTCAATCACATCGGCCTCGGTCACTGTTTCGGTATGAACACTAAACTTACCACTAGCCTCGAGCGTAGATTTCATCACCGGCGAACAACGTCTCCAGTCGTGATTGTTCTGACCGTCAATGAGCAAAACTTTCAGCTTGTCCCCGCCAGCGTGATGGTCGGCAGTGGCAACGCCAGAATTCATGAAGAACAGCAGTCCTGCTGCGGCACAAAGCGGTTTTACAGTGTTGAGCATACCCTAAATAAATCCCCCCACGGGTTTGATGCAATCAGAATTAAGAGGCTTATGAGCAAAGGAGAAAACGCCGCCGCGTCGGGATTCAGCAAAACCGGTTTCGAATCTCTCTAGACAATCACAACAACAAAACACGCTACAAGCCACCAAGAAAAACACATAAGAGTCACGAGCCAGATTTCTCAATGGGCAAGCTCAAGAATCTTTCGAGAACAGGGGTGTGACCCGTACGTTTTCTGATTTTACCCTGATCAGGAGGATAGAGCGCACAGTGAAATCAGCGCTATGCACAGGATTCCCGGATGAAGCTTACAGAACCGTTCAATCACCATCCAAACGCACCCCGCAATATAATGACTGCCTTGGTTTAAAATTGCGCAGGCCAACACCCTGTGCGAATCCTTCCCAGAGCATTTTCCAAACTCTCATGACGAATCCGCCCCTCCCCAGCCGCCCATACCGGCACCACAACTGGCCCCACAACATACGCCTCCTCAGACCAGTGGCCTCGCAATCGCCAGCCTCGTATGCAGCATCGTTGGGTTTAGTTTGGTAGCAGTGATCCTCGGACATATCGCTCTGGGAAAGATTCGTAAGGGCAATGGAGCCATCGACGGGAAGGGCCTTGCTTTGGCTGGAACCATCGTGGGCTATGTCGGGTTGGCTCTATTCCTCGTCGGATGCATCATCTTTCTCATTCCTTTTCTTCTCCTAGGAGGGGTTGTCGCCACAGCAGGAACGAGCGCAGCAGACGACGCCAAAAAATCCGCGGAGACCTATACGGAGCTACAATCCATTAACGACGCCCTTACAAAATACAGCGAACGTGCGGGTCACTTTCCATCCGAGGACCAAGGGGTAATGGCTCTGGTAACAGAACCCACCACCGCACCTCTTCCAAAGAACTGGGAGGCTTCTTTTTCGACATTGCCTCTCGACGCATGGGGTAATGAGTTTGTTTACCGACTGCCCGAAGCTCCTTCTCCAGAGGACCCTCTCAATCGCCCCAGGCCCGAGGTCATTTCCATGGGTGCGGACGGAGTCATCGGAACCCTCGATGATCAAAGCATCGAGGAACTTCTCCCTTAAGCCCTGCCCATCCGGCATCCTCCCTCTTATCTGCGGACAGTTAGTGCAGAGGCCCACTCGGAGCACCTCCTCTCTCCTTCAATTCATTTTCCGTAAGGCTTCAGTCGACAAACTGGTGGAGCCCTTCCACGGACGAGAGATCCTTCTCGCTGGTCACCCCCTCTCCCGGAAGAAGAGGACTGGGGCGCAAAAGGCCCGCGCCTCAAGACGAACTTAAGGAACGAAGCGAAGGATTCTTCGCTCTCACTCACCTCATCATTGGCTAACTAGAACCGGCTGCCGTTCGCTTAAGGTTTCGGGGTATTCTCAATGAAAAACCCTGTGGCTCCTTCAAAGGTTTTGGGCGAACCCTTCTTGTTGATCAGCACCTGGCCGATTGAAGTAAACCCCCGCTTTTTACGATCCTCAGTAATCGTAATGGTATCCCACGGCCCACGACTCTTGTCTTGCTGCCAGAGCCTTCCTGTGCCGTTGACGAGCTCGATTTCCTTCAAATTAAGCTCGAGCCTGTCCTCATAGACTGTCACCGCGAGGTAGTTAGGCTTAGTGGTGCGGCCAATGAGTCCGCCATGAGCAATTTGCTGAATACCTCCACGCTGAGTGCATGTCACTGCATGCACCTCCCCACAGAGGTAGAGATCGACACCGTGCCGCACCATGGACTTCCAGAAAGCCGACTCTTGGTCCTCGACCGTCAGCATCCCCGATGAACTAAAGGTCCGCACCGGTCTGAGAATCGGGGTATGCCCCATCACCACGATATGGTCGACCTTGGGACCATGCTCATTCAGCACCCGCTCAAACCATTCAAGTTGCCGACCTGTGACCCCGGCCGCAATCTCACCCTGATCACTCTTCCCCTTCTCAAAGACATCCACCGAGACAAAGAGCGCATTCTTGTGCAACCAGTAAAAGGCCGTTCCCTGCATGTGGTCAGGTCCATTGAGGGGCATTTTCAGGTGTCGGCGAAACGCATCCTTATAAAACGGGACCGCATCAGCTCCAGCTCCTCGCCATGGATTATCTCGAATCTCGTGGTCCCCCAATGCGGCATAGACTTTCAGATCGTGATCCTTGAACCGCTGAACCCAGCCAGGATAATACTTCTTCGCCCAGCGATCGATCTCTTCTTTCTGAGTTCCCCAATGCCCCATCACCAGATCCCCCGCGACCATCGCAAACGCGGGATCTTCTTTTTTCATCGACTCGAGGATAAAGCCAAGTGCGTCCTCCCATCCCTTCTGAGGATACTCGATGTCAAAGTTCAGGAAATCGGGAATACTGACAAAACTCCAGCTCTCGGAAACCGGCCTTTTGGTATCCGACGGGAACTCCCCGGCCTGCAACACATCAGACCCGAGAAACAGCGTCAGTAAGAGGGCCGGCAGGAAGTGTGGGGGTATAATCATGGTAGATGAACGGTCATATTCACTCATGCCTTTGTCGCTTCAAATCCGACTCCGACAGAAGGACAGACCATAAAAGAATCGAAAAGCACAATAGGAAATCAAACTCCACGAAGAAGAAGCGCATCCTACGACACCTACGCGTTTCGCTCTCGCCATTTGCATCGACCCGAAAGGGTCACTTAACTCGCCTACGCCATACCGAGGTCCGCAATTTTTGATCGCAGCTAACAAACTCAAATCCGGCGTCACCTACTTTCTTCAGACCGTCCGCATCCACAAAAGGGAGAATGGTCCATTCCCATTTTTGGGACTCATCCCAGGAGGGCGATTTCACCCCTTTATCTTGTGGTCCAGTTGCTCCAAGGGAAAGAATCACGGTGGTCGTAACGAAAACTCCGATAAGGACTGATTTAAGGTCGATCTTTTTCATGACACCCTACTAGTAGCAAAGCGGCCTCCCCCAAAAAAGCGCAACATCAGTAATACCCCCCTTTCAGCGAACAATCTTGAGTAGCACGGTAACGCGTTTTATCGAGCTCATCATTGAAGGTAATGCATCTCATAAAGAATCGAGAGATCCTGAGTGGCAGGCTCTAACTATCGAAGAACCAGATGCGAGCTATGGCCAGAAGCACCGCCAAAAGCACTTAGAAGAGGAGGCATCCAACGCATCCGTCATCTTGGTCTTTCGCCATCCTCAAAGGATGGCGGAACCCATGACGAGAGGAAGATGGTAAAATGGCGCTTCCTTTGTAGGGCGATCACCTCATTGCAGTCCGGGCTTGGAGAGATCCCTACTGACATTGAGCCCTCCACATATTAAGCAAGGGTTGCGAATGGACGAGCAGCAACAGGAGGCCGGTGAAATCGGACGTAAACCTCGTAAAATCCAGCGCAAACCTATCCCGAGAATCAACCTTCTTCGAAAGAGATCATCACCCTTTTGGCTTCACGATGTGGATGACACGCAGAGGAATGGAAAGGGGCATGCAGCAGGAATGTTGGTTGTAAAGGGATTGCTGGTCTTATCCTTTCTTGTCGTTTGTTTTGCGCTCCTCGGGTTCTTCTGGATGCTGACTTAAAAGCAAAGACCAGTGGCTCGTGGCTCGCCCCGAATTCGTCTTGTGTATCCCCACCTAGGAACGCTTGAGCGCATATTTCTGGAGCAGCTCAAGCGAGACAAATTCAAGGACCTTCTCCTGAGTCGCTTCTAGATCAACCCGGGGAGCGACCCCTGCCCGCTCAGCCTCAGCCCATCGTGCCGCGCAGAGACACCATCGATCTCCAGACTTGAGTCCAGGAAAGCCATACATGGGAGCAGGCGTACTCAGGTCATTACCTTGGGCACGCGTATATGCTAGAAAGTCCTCCGTCATCTGTGCACAGACCACGTGCAAACCTCGATCCTGAGGCCCGGTGTGACAAAACCCATCACGCTCAAATCCCGTTAAGGGTGATGTGCAGCATTGCTGCAGAGGCTCACCGAATACGTTTTGAGCACCTTTTGGACTCCTCTTTCGATTCGTAATTTTGTTCATGCTTGGAGCATATGCATCTCTTTACTCTGTGTGCGAGGCTATCGAGAGCCCGCCCTCGAGTAGCTTCGTATAAAAGGTTCTCGCGGCAGGCGCTCGTTACAGGCAGGGATTTCATGGGAGAATTCGTGCTCATTTTCCGTAGGCGGATGCGTCTAGGAGACCCGGCGGCCACTCGAGCACCAAGGACAGATTTTCTCCGGGATCAAACGGACGAGTAGTCGCAATAGCTGCCCCGGTCTCGGTCAGTTCGGCTCGGTAATCTTCGCCCTTCTCATTCACCTTCCCGGTGTAGCCCTGGATCTTGGTTCCCTTGATTCCTGCCGGCAAGGTCACCGTGGCACTCACTTCATCGATCGGAAATGACCACCCCGTGCCATTAACGTTCCAATACACGGCGTCCCTGTCTTCCTCATGGAAGAGCTGCCGCCCTGTCCGATAAGTGATTTCATACGTATAAATGCCCGGCTTCAGGAAGACCTCCCGCCGGCCGATACGAACAGTTACCCCGTCTCCATTGTTTTCGACCCCGTAGTGCTCTCGCTCCCCGTTTCGCTTTACCGAGACGACTCCGATGGGTTTTTTCAGAGCCTGATCGAAGTCTTTTGTGGGCGGCTTGGACTTAGCATCGAAGAGGACTGGAAGATCTCGAAAAATTCCACGCTGTATAACCCTTCCCGCTGCTCGGACCTTGATGGTCTCGGTCACCAGCAGATCACCACTTTTTTCCACTACGATCAGGCTGTGCCAGGAAAGGATACGCTCTTCGGATTGCGCCCCACAGCCGGCGACGAAGAGTGCTGCACACAGTACGAGAATCTTATTCACTCCTAAAGCCTATCTCTGCAGGACCACAAACGGCAAGCCCGGGGCTTGCGGCTTCCCGGGGCGGCGTGGGTAAGGGCGAGGATAGCTAGCCCGTGCCCCTGGGGAGTCAGACAGACGGAGTTATTCGCGCCAAAAAATCCGTCCAGCGATCGCAAAGCTCAGCCATGCGGAACCTATGAAAGCAGCCGCAAGGATGCCTCCACTGACCGCTTCAAGTAAGAGTAGATCACTTGAACTCGGGATTAGAAAAACTCCCGCCGTAAGCAACCAAGTAAAACCAAGGAGTAAGACCGGGAAGGCAGCGGCGGCTGTAGCTAAATATGCCAACATAGGGAGAGATTCGCGCCAAAAAATCCACCCGGCGATCGCAAAGCCTAACAATCCAGACGCTACGATCATAGCTAGTGGAATAGACTGAATAACCAAGTCATTTGAAATCGGAAACACTAAGACGAATATTGCAAGTGAAAGGGATCCGAGGCTGGTTTTACCTAGCGAGGCAAAACTGATAAGCGACGCCAGAAAGAGAACAGTGCCTGTGGCAACATATCCTAACATTTTGGGGAACTTCATCCAATCAACCTATCCAATCCTACGACAGACAAGCTATTGCAAAAAGGTGCTACCTTTGTAAGGCGACTACCTTGGCGCAGTGAGCAAGCGGGGAGAAGGTAATTGTGCGACCCTCTATCGGGATTGGGATTCAACCTTGATCATATAACCAACCACTCCGCCAAGTATAACACCCCGAAAAAGTAGCCTAAAACCAATCCTGTAAATGCCAAGCCTGCGCCCGACTTAGGAGGCCACCCTGTGCGAGTGCTGGTCAGTGCAAGATGTCCAAGTAGGATTGCGGGCAGGGCTATCCATAATAAGCGGTCAAGGACAGAAGTCTGAGGTCCAATGTTTGGTCCCGCATACGAATAGCTAGCATGGTGAGGAGCGAGTCGGGTGAGGACGACTTCAATAACTCCTAGGACGACGGGTATCCAGCTGAGAAGCACCCATTTACTTAGCGTTATTGGAGGTTCGCCTCCCTTAGTGAATTCTGAATCTTTCGCTTCCCTCAGCGAATTCTGAATCTTCTTCAATTCTGAATCCTCTTCCATCCCTAATCCCTACCATCCTCCAAGCGCAGTGGGCAAGCCCGGCGCTTGCGGCTACCCCGGGCGGCGTGGGCTAGTCCTCATTTTCCGGCTGAATTTTTTCCTCTTCTTGATTGCTGGATTCTTCGAGAACCCATTGCGTTCGTGGAAGAGGTTGAGGTGCAATAGGCGGTTTGCACCCCATCTCCCGCCTCTTCGCCATTCTCCAACATATCACACCGATCACCACACCGATTACGAGAACTGCAATGAGGATCAATCCCGGATTAGCTACGAAAATGGCGACAATTATTATGGCGTAGAAGACAACCACAAAAGGGGCAGTTTCTATCGATATTTCCCCCCCGCTCAAAAACACCGGGGAAAACAAGACCGCGAAACATAAACCAATCGCTACAAGACACCCCCACCGGCCCGACACCCCCCTATTGAGCCGCTTTTTCTCATCGGGCGGCTGTGGAGCGGAAGGCGGCTCTGGTGGTTTCTCT
>DFWB01000019.1 GCA_002380675.1 Akkermansiaceae bacterium UBA4145 | reverse complement strand
TGGTAACTCTCAACATTCTCCGTAAAGATCTTCTTGCCGTAGTGTCCAATAGCATCGCGCGTACGCCCGTGAGGCTGGAGAACCTCCCAGGAGCGCACGAAGCGCTGCGCCGTTGTCTTGTAAGGCCCTTCCTTCCCCAGCTCGGAAAGAAATCGGATTAAATCCACGAATTCGTCCTCGCGCAGCTGCGCGGTAAGGCCCATTGGCATCAGCGAAACCGGGCTCACACTACTGCTCGCCACTTCCTTTCTGGGCACCCTGACCTCCATCCCCTTTGCATCCCGCACCACGATTTCCGTATCGTCCTGCCGGGCAATCGCACCCGCTACCACATCGCCCGCCCGGGTGGTTACCACCGCGGTGTGGTAGCCCTCCTTGATCTTCTTGCTGGGCTCCAGCATCGACTCAATGAGGTAGTCTACCGGAGCACTCGCCCCTATGCTCACCAGATCCGGCCCTATAATGCCGCCTGCTCCACCAATGGCATGACACACAATGCACTGCATCCCTTCCCGGCGGTAGGCCTGTTCTCCCCGGACCGCGCTCCCCTCCGCTGCCACCCGCAACATCATAGCCTCCATCTCGACATTACTCAGTTTGAGCTTCATAGGCCTCAGACTGCCCGCCTTTCGAAAGGCCTCGATCAGGGCCTCTGACTTGTTGGCCGAACTGCCCGCATGATTCAATCCCACAAGAGCCATCGAGGGCTTAATGGCGGACCCAGGGCGCTCCAGCACCTCGGCCAGAGCAGACGGCCCATTCTTATTCACCAGAAAGGCATCCACGATCATCCGCACGTCCTCCGCTCTGCTCGCTCCCTGGAGGAGAGATACGGCCAACTCCGCTCCACTCCCGGGGTCGAGACGAGTCTGCCCCACCACCGCACGGAGGCGCTTACCAAACTCCATTTCGACATTCCGCGCCGTAGTTGAAAAAAACTGCTTTGTCTTCTCTCCTCCAAGTGCCCGCAAGCCCTCCAAAGCGGCGTTAGAAGAGACAGCTTCTGGCCCGAGGAAGGCCTTCTCAAGAGGCTCCCGGGCCTCCTCCAACTTCCACATTCCGGCCAACGCGGCAGCCTCCGCAAAAATCGCCCCATTCCCTCTCTCGAGAAACCGGTTCAGCCTGCCCAGACGGCCGGTAGGCCGCTGCTTACGCAAACGGACAGCATCCCGTAGGCCTCGCAGGGCTCTTATCTGGAGGGATTTTGATGCGCCGTCTGCAAGCGCTACAGAGAAAAGAACTTCCAGATGGTTTCCCTCACCCACATTGGCAATCCAGCTGATCACTTCTTCGAGTTGGGCCTCGGTCTCGAACTCTCCCTCTGCCAGCGACTTGAGAACATGCGAGATTCCAACCGGCTGCTTGAGGGCCCGCCCTGCAAAAAAGAGCTGCCACGTATGTTGAAAGGGATTTCGTTCCCGGGCTACGGGAAGCCAGCGCGAGGCGTGTTCACGACAGATCGACCACACCGCAAAATCGAGATATTTATCCACCCCGTCCTTCTTTAGTGCTCGCAACGCCAATGCTACCGTATCTGGCCATGGCAACTGAGCCAGAACGCTCACTGCCCACAAGCGCACCTGCGGATTCGGGTCTTCTACCGCCTTCTCCAACAACGCCCGGGACGTCTTTTCTTCGCCCGCCGTGTAGTAAAGGGCTCGCAGCGCTCCAGCCCGTGCCTTGGGGTTCGATGCAGATACCAGATCCTCCGCCCAGCTACGTTTGAACGCGCCCACTGCCTGTGATCCCCAGATAGCACGGAGCTTTTGCAGGGCCTGATCCTCCGTGAGCGAACCATACCATTTCTCAAGCGCCGGCATGATCTCTTGAGCGTCTCGCTGCCGCAGTTCGACTGCCACACGAGTCCGAGTTAACTCTTCCGGAGAATCCAGGAGGGACACCAGTCCTGCCGACGGAGCCCCCACAATCTTCGGCTTTTGTACCAGAGGGCGTTTAGGAAAGCTGATACGCCAGATGCGCCCGTGGGTGTGATCACGACGCGCATCCCTGAAATCTACCTCCCCATGCTGAATAATCGGATTGTACCAATCCGCAATATAGATCGCTCCGTCCGGCCCCATCTTGACGTCAATGGGACGGAAGGCCCGGTGGGTAGAGGAGACCAGATCCTCGATCTTGGTGGAAATATAGGCGCCGCCCTTGTGGGTGAGACGAAAACGATTGATTCGGTGACCTCGGAAATCGGGCGCAAGCAGAGTTCCTACCCACTCTTCCGGCACGTGCCGACCCGTCACAACCTCCAACCCGCAGTGCTTCGGCTGCCCCGGATTAAGTCCGCGCAGGACCCGCGATGCTCCAGGCGACGTCACCCCTACGAATCGTGGAAAAACGTAGTTGATCCCATCACCTCCCGCTCCATCGGTCATAAAGCTCTGCCCCCATTCGTCGAGGACATGGCCCCACGAATTCACCAGGCCCTTCATGAAAACCTCGAGCCGCCCGGTCTCGGGGCGGAAGTGCCACATCCCCCCTCCCAGGAGTCTCCGCACACCGTAAGGGGTCTCCACGTGGCTGTGAATGTAGATCGACTGGTTCATCCAGAGATGTCCGGCCGGACCCCAGCGGAACGTATGAAGCAGGTGGTGAGTATCCTCGGTCCCAAAACCTGAGAGCACGATTCTTCTCTCGTCGCTTCTGCCGTCACCGTCGTTATCCCGCAAAAAAATCACCTCAGTGGAATTTGCCACATAGACCCCTCCATCACCGGGCAGAACCGCGGTCGGAATGTGCAGGTCAGCCGCAAACTCGCCCACCCTGTTCGCGATACCGTCACCGTTGGTATCTTCGAGAACGTAAAGCCGATCCGTCTCCTCCTCTCCCGGTTTGATATGGGGATAAAGCGGGCTACCAACCACCCAGAGCCGGCCTTGGCCGTCCCAATTCATGTGAATCGGCTTGGTAATCTGAGGATCCGCAGCAAAAAGATTAATCTTCGCTCCTGCCGGCAGCTTGAATCCCGCTTCCTGCACCCTCACATCCGGGTTCGGGATCTCCTTCAACCCACGCTGAGCGGACGCGATCAGTGCTCCCGCCAGCAGCAACAATCCAAATAGAATGATTCTCTTCATTGTTAATCTCCTTATGCTTACAGTTTGCTGAATACTACGGCTCGCAAACTCTCCACCCTCTGCTCCTCCTTCTCGATCAGCGGATCAAACATGGGAATTTCCTTCGCGTTGTTGCCCTGCTCATGCTTTCGGAAAAGGAATAGATAAGTCTCGTTGGATGGTCGCCATCGATGGAAGAACAGCCGATTCTTTTCCATAATACTCTTACGCAGGGCTACCACTGAAGAATCGTTGGCAGAGAGATTTCCTGGCAGCGTAAGACCCAGCCCGCCCACCAATGACTCCCCAATCAAAACGTAGCCAGCTTCCCCGTAGTGCAGCCCGTTGATCGTAAGCGGACCTCGACTCTGCTCCCCAGCTTTCAGCTTGTTACCCCCCATCCTTTGGAACAGGTCCAGGAAACGGTGCCCACGAGCAACCGCAAGATCCCGGATCGCATCGCGGTAGACCGCCAGACGGGCATTGTTGACACTCTGATCGGGTAGCGGATGGCCCAGATTTTCCAGCGGAGGGGGCGAGATCAGGACTACTTCTCGCAGCTCTGCTCCCGCCCCTGCTACGATCAGATCCAACAGCTTCCCGTAGGTTTCTACAAATAAGCTGAGGCTTTCCTTATCACCTGCCTTCGAGCGATCTGCACCGGCCGGGTCATCCGTCCAGCCTTTCTGGACCGTCATCGCCGCATTAGTGCCGTAGCATACCATGAGGACGGTTGGCCTGACCTCCTTCACTACCCGCTGCAAACGATCCCGCCCTTCCTTGGGCGTACCGAAATAAGAACGCGCATCTCCAAACACCGAGTCTCCGCTCCAGCCAATGTTGCGAAAGATGAGGCCCTTCACCTCAGCCCCAGCTGCCAGATTGAGCAGGGTCTCGACATGTCCGAAACGCTGCGCACGTTCCACCACAGTATTACCTACAAGAGCAACCCGATCATCGCTACGGAAGGCGAAAGGGGCTGCAGGCAGCAATGGGGCAGAGACCGATAGCACTACGGAAAATATTAAATAAAAGGAAGCCTTCATCGAATTAGGGTTATGCTCTTAGATTGGCAATCGTGCAGATACATCACAAACATCGTCACACCTCAAACCTTTCCCTCGTCGCTAACGCATGTGGCGTCGAATCAGAAAGATTCAATAGTATGGTTCTGCGACAATATTCACATCACTTCTCCGGATCATACGGCCTCTCCTCGATGTGCATTTCCCGTTCCCTTCTGAACCGTTCATCTTTGAACCTGTTCCGTTCACTCACCCTGACCCCATGGAGCAATACCATGAAATCACCCTGCGAAAGCCCTAACGCAACCCCGTAGCTCAATTTCTTCCGGGACAGTCGAATACAAGCAGACCACCTCTCGCTCATGTTTCAAAAGACCCGCCATGGCCTCGCCGATATCCATGTAAGTCTGCGAGTTGCCATCATAGTGACTGTTTGAGGCTCCTCCCTGACTGAGGGGGTGGGTATGTACGGTGGCGACATTTCTTATCATGTCGAGTGACATTCTGGCTTAATTGGAAATCCTATCTGAACAGGCCCGAGAAACGATAATGGCACGGGATAACAGACTCTTGCCACTAGTAGATTCAATCATCCTTGCGATTGCGTTTGAGGAACGTTGCCAAAAAGGTCCAACCCCCTACCGCGAGAAGGATAAAACCAACCGTGTTTATTGGGTCTTCGATGCCAAGGCCTCGATGTTTGGAAAGCGACTGGGTGACACCTCCCAAACCGAGAGAAACTGCGCCAGCCAGCAACACCACTGCCGAGGCCAGAAGCGCCACATCATCATTCCTCTTCATCTCCCTGAGACTGCATTAGCACCGCTACTTGGGCGTCGAAGTCATTACCTACTAGTCCTTCAAAAGATCGACCATGGCCTTACCCATGGCCAAGCCGACATTCATATAGGTCTTGGCGTTTCCCCCGTAATGCCCGTTGGAGGCTCCGCCCATGGAGAGTGGGTGAGTGTAAACGATAGCGGCTTCTCCCTTATGGTCATCCCCGAAGGCAAACATCCCATCGAGAATCAGCTTCTCATTTCCCTGAGCGCTCTCCTTGTCGGTCTGGCCGAGGGTGGCGACGACCATCTTGGCATTAGGCGCTCCGAATTCTTTGCGGAGAGCCTTGAAAAGCTGGGCAAGGTTTTTCCCATACATCGCCGCATGCGCCGCGTTGTAACGATCCTTATCCCCTTGCCACCATAGAAATCCGGCAACTTCGTATCCCGGCAGTCCCGAAAGCACTGGTGCGCCGGGATAGTATTCGGGCACTTTGGCCAAAACCTCTTTTGCCCGGGCGACATCTCCAAGATACTGGAGTCCCGCATGCCAAGCATGCTTAGGGGGTGCAGGTATTTCCCCCTTGATCCAGCTCGGATGACGAACCTCATCTTTGTGAGCGGGCGTCACCATCGTGATCTTTTTTCCAGTTTTCCTGTCGGTGGTCTCGACTTCGTGTCTCGGGCTACCAGGAGGGAGCAAGTCCCAACCCAGACTGCGGTTGCCGATCGAGCTCTTGAGGATCAGAACCGGAGCATCAAGAGCATTGCCGAGGTGGTGCCCGATACCGGTTTCGATACCAATCTTTCCACCAGAGACGGTGAGCCAGTCATTACGCCTGACACTTGTCTTCCCGGGACCACCGCTTCCCATAACGTGTAGGTTGCGAACATCCTTACGGGTCGTCCAATTGCCGGCGTCATCCACCATGAACGGATAGAGATTCTCCTTCTTAACGGCATGCTCAAGCGAACCTTCCTTATCTCCCTTCACTTTCCCAAATTCCAATGTATTTGACTGCCCCATGATGATGAAGACTTGAACAGGCTTCGACACGTCAGCGGACTTACCATCGGGGTCCGGCAGGGATGCCTCTCCCCTGACGTCACAGGGAAAGGTCATAATTCCCAGTGAAGCAACGACTGAAAAAGCGCGAAGGAAAGGAAAGCGGTAGCTCATACTCATGCAAGAGGGTTCATGTTTGGTAATTTGTATCTTGGAGCAGTCGTGCGATCTTCGCAGATGCTCATTGAAGTTACTGACGTAACTCTACTCGAACGTGTCTCTCTTGAAGTCCCGAGGCCAGAAAACTAATGCTCTTTTTTGCGTTTATTTAACGCCTTATTGCGCCATGCCTTCTTGGCATGGCGCTCTTTCCTTTTTCACCCGGAGGCCCCCCGGCAAATTCCTAAGGTCTTCCCTCGTCCCGTAGCCGGGAGAAAACCTTCCCCGAGGGACGATCCGGCAGGCTGGCTCTCCATTCTTTCAGCATTGTCCTGAGCCGTCTCACTTCCTTCTCTTGCTTATCCGCTACGTTCACTGCCTCGAGTGGGTCCGATTCGAGATCATAAAGCTCAATATAGTTCATGCTCCGATTGGCCACCAATTTCCAGTTCTCACTGATGACTGCAAAGGACACCCAGTGGTCCGGCTTAGCCTTTCGGGCTGGCCATGGAGCGATCGTTTTCCAGAAAAGGGGCTTGGATCGTCTTGCCTGCCCCTTGCCTTTCAAGGCAGAGACCTGACTGATGCCGTCAGGTCGGTAGCTTGAGGGAAGCTTAACCTTTGCAATCTCGCAAAAGGTGGGAAGAAGATCTACCGCTGAAAGCAGAGAGGTCCGATCGATTTTTCCAGACCCGATCTTGCCGGGCCAACGGGCAATAAAAGGCACCCCGATTCCCCCCTCAAAAAGGGCTGCCTTATAACCCTTGCGCCCACCGGTAACACCCTTCGCTGCAGCGATATTATAGCCCTCCCCGGTAGCAGTATCATTCATGATCTGGAGTTTTGTTCCGGGCTGAGCCCGTGCTGGACCGTTATCTGAGCTGAAAATCACAAGGGTGTTACCTGCAAGATTCAACCGGTCCAGAGCATCGAGGACTTCCCCCACTCTTTCATCCGCATGTGCAAGAACGGAGGCGTATATATTATCCCGCTCACTCAGGCCCGGGAAGCGCCGACGATACTCGGGCAGAGTATGAAACGGAGTATGCGGCTCATGGAGCCACAAGTTTACATAGAAGGGCGTTCCTTCCGCATGACTACTTTCAATAAAGTCAACCGTCCTCCGCGCATCTTCATGAACAGGCATTTGTTTTCCTGAGCAATTAAAGGCGGCCGAGACGTCGAATCCATAGTCACTCGGGGGAGGCGAGTCAGGAATCATGTCATTGGCCAGGTGCCATTTCCCAAAGTGAGCCGTCGCATACCCTGCTCCCTGTAGAAACCTCGACAGCAAAGGCGCTCCGGGATCCAGCCAGTCGGGCATGTTCCGCCTCTGGTTACTTGGCACCCAGGCAAAATGACCATCGATGTTGTAGCGGGCCGGGAAATGGCCGGTCATCACCGCAGTCCGACTCGGCGAACACACCCCACTTGCCACCGTGAATCGATGAAAATCCGTCCCCTCTCTCGCGAGCCGATCAATATTCGGAGTCTTGATGTAGGGATGCCCGTGACAGCCAAGGTCTCCCCAACCCCAATCGTCGGCAAATATGAAAACAATATTGGGAAGGGATTCAGCTTGTGAATTCCACAGGGGGAATCCGAAACCGAGAGCGCACAGGAAAATCGAAATTGTTCTCATAAGCAGCCGCTGGCTCTGGCCCTAGGGAATCGCCTGAAACACTTGCTCGATGGTGAGCTCTTCTCCCTCAACCTTGATCTGTAGATCGAAAAAACCCGAGTCTTTATTTTTATGACCGTAGCCCGCTGAGATAAGATCTTTCCGTTTCCCAAAATGGAGCGGCTTCGACCAATCCACTCCACCCATCATCTTCTCCTCTACCGCAGGCCCTAGCCTGTAGCGTCCGTCGAGAAGATGCCCCAAGACCGACTCGCAGACTTCCACTGAAATTCCCCTCGGAGTTGCGATTCGGAATTCGTCCTTTCCATGCCGAAGAATCGTCTTCTTCACTACTCTCGCCTGTCCCGCCCAGAAATCTCCTATTCGAAGATCGTCCTTCCCCGGTTTGGCTCCGGGCTCCAACCATTTTCGATAGCTCACGCTGAGAACACGGTGGGAGACCTCGCGGCCCTCTATCTTATCTAGTCCATGCACGGCGATTCCCCGGAACGGGGTTGGAAACATATTGTAGGTCCTGATCTTTGCCACCTCTCCGATTCCGCGATTGCCCGCTATCTTGAGAACCAATGCTTCCTCGGATTCGGTAAGACGGGCTCGATCAACATAATCCCGCTCTACTCCAAATGAGGGAACGGTCCCGCCTATTATCGTGAGAACGATCGCTGATCTCCTGACCCCTACTGCTATACGACCTTTCATCATGGGCTAGCTTGAACCTTCCTATTTAGTTGCCTGCACCAATCAAGACACTCTTCCACGGATTTTCTTGGACGATTTTCATACTGCGTCGCCCCATCCCGCAGTCGCAGCCCATCCCCGCAAATACGCTTGCCCTCGAAACTGCCGCTTCCATACCATAAGCTACACGGAGGTTTCGTCCGTCTTAACAACCTGCACGGCTTCCGCAGACAGCGGAAAAACTCCCCCCATCCATGCAAAAATCCGCTGCCACGCACCAATATCTCCACTGTGCCGCCTCCCTGCTCCTAATTGCATTTCTATCTCTCGGCACGAGGGCCATGGCGAACCCGGTCATCAACGAGATATTTTACCATGAAAATCATGGAACAGGGCCGGAGAACTCGCTGACGGAATGGATCGAGCTCTACAATCCATCTGCGACCGGGGTCGACCTTTCGGAGTGGTCCTTCAGCCAGGGGATAACCTTTACCTTCCCTGCCGGGACGATCTTGCCCGGGACTAGTTACCTCGTCATCGCCGCAGACCCACCTTCCTTTAATTCCATACACCCCGGGGCTGATACCGGCGGTAATATTCTTGGCCCTTGGGTCGGTCGCCTACGCAACTCGGGAGAGACCATCACCCTTGTCGATCAAGCGGGAAACAGAATCGACCGGGTCCGCTACGCTGATGAAGGAGACTGGGCCGAGAGGAGACGAGGACCGGTGGACAACGGCCACCAGGGCTGGACCTGGACCGCCAGTCACGACGGCGAAGGGGCATCGCTTGAGTTGATTAACCCCGCTCTCTCCAATAATCAGGGACAGAACTGGGGCTCCAGCATCACTACCGGTGGATCACCCGGTAGCGCGAACTCCATTCTCTCAACAAATACGGCTCCACTGATTAAGAGTGTCCGCCATACCCCCGTTATACCCCGCTCTGGTGAAAATGTGATCGTTCAAGCCGAATTAGATTACATCAACCGCACCGGACCCTTGCTTCTTTTTTGGCGATTGGATGGAGACTCCGATTGGACCTCAAGAGAAATGAACGAGGATCCAGATGGCGTGCACCGCTCGGAAATACCCGGCCAGCCCAACGGCACCATTATTGAGTTCTACCTCCGCGTGTTTACCGACAGCGCCGAGCGAACATGGCCTTCTCCCTCGCAGGCGAATGGACAGCAGCAGGCAAATGCCCTGCTGCAGTTTGATGATTCGTATGATCCAACCGCGGCATGGGTCCCCGGGTCCCAGCCAAAATACCGTATCGTAATGACCGAGGAGGAGCGTGCCGAGCTGGCCGATATCGGAGACGATAGTGAGTCCCCTCGTAATGAAGAGGAAAGCAATGCGGAGATGAACTGCACCTTTATCGTCGAGGATGGAACCGGGCTTGCCCTGCGCTACCTAGCCAGTGTCCGGAACCGTGGTGCCAGCTCACGAAACCCACCTCCTAACAACTTTCTCGTGAAGTTTCGCAGTGACGATCCATGGAACGGCTGCCCGTCGGTGAAATTTAACGCGCAATACCCACATTCCCAGGTCTTCGGGAGCAGATATCTCCGCTCCGCAGGGATAGAGACTGCCGAGGCAACCGCATCTCTCCTGAGGATTAACGGAGAGGACCTCGCACGCAGCGGGTCCAATATGTTCGGTTCCTACGCTCAGGTCGAGAGCTTCGGAAGCGAATACACCCGTAACCACTGGCCACTCGACCCCGATGGGAACCTCTATCAGGTCCGAGACAATGAAGATACCGACGAGGAAGGCGACCTCCGGTATGAAGGCCCTAATGCCGACAGTTACCGGGATACCTATTTTAAGAAAACGAATGAGGCAGAGGATAACTGGAGTGACCTCATCTCGCTGACAGACGCCCTGAATAATGCCCCAACGGAGAGTTATTTCGAGGACGTCGGAAGAGTGGTGAACATTGATCAGTGGGTCACTTATTTTGCTCTCGATACGCTCGCCGGCAACCGTGAAGGAGGACTGATCACTTCCAAAGGTGACGACTACGGCCTCTACAGCGGCATCGTTGATCCGCGCTTTATCCTCGTTCCTCACGACCTCGATACGGTGTTCAACCTCGGGAACACCACCGTAGACCCGGACAGGTCAATCTGGAGCTTCGACGATCTTCCTGGCCTGGTTCGCTTTTTTCAAAATGACGAGATCATCCACCTTTACTACGGGAAATTGTTGAGCCTTACCACCGGATCATTTTCTGAATCCAACCTGCATCCCATGGTTGATGAACTGCTCGGGGACTGGGTCGAAGAGGACGAGATCAGAGACGCCAAGGACTGGATCTCCGAAAGGGCGGTCGAAGCAATTGAGCAGGTGCCTGACACCTTCACCGCATCCTGTGACCTGCCGGTTGCCGATGGATATTTTCGAACTGAAACGGGAAGCGCCCTCTTCACTGGAAGATTCAGGTCGGGGCGCGCCCTTTCCGTGCTCCTTAATGGTATCGCCGCGGAACGCGATCAGCGCGCTGGCACCTGGCAACTGGCCGTGGGCTCACCCCAAAATTTTTTCAGACCCGGGCTTAATCGAATCATCGTCCAATGTTTTACAGGTCGGGATGGCAGCGGCACCATGACCGACGAGACCTCTCTTGAAGTATGGTATGACACCTCTACGACCACCGATATTTCTGGCACGCTCACCGGCGAGATTCCTGTTGGAAACCTCAAGCTCATTACCCGGGATTCGTATCTTCCCTCCCACCCTTTCCTTGTCCGTCTTGAGTTCCGGGATGGCGATGGCAACATCAACCGGAACCTCTGGGAAACCACGGCTAACCTCTCCACCAACATCCCAGGAGTCACGCTGACGCCCGGAACCGTCACAATCAGGAATGGGCTTGGCTCAGCCCTCGTAAAAGTCGATGGGGGAGTTGATGGGTTTTCTTCCTCTCTGATAAGCAGGGGAGAAACATGGCGCTATCTCGATGATGGGTCTGATCAGGGAACAGCCTGGCGCGAGCGCGAATTTATTGATGAAAGCTGGCGTAGCGGACCTGCAGAACTTGGCTACGGAGACAATGACGAGGCCACCGAAGTGCGCTTTGGCCCTAACGAGGATAATGATGATAACGACGAGGACGAGAAATTCATCACTACCTACTTCCGCAGGACTTTCTCCATCTCTGATGCGTCGGAGATTCTTGCACTGGATTACCGCGTCAAGCGCGACGATGGAGTCGTCGTTTACTTGAACGGCACGGTTATCGGCCGGGATAACGTCCGGGCGGATCCTGGATACCTCACCGAGGCAAGCAACGGATCCAGCCGGGAAGATGATTTCCTGGACCCCGATGACCTCGATTTCGCAGGTGAGGACATTCACACTCTTCTGGTTGATGGAGACAACACGATCGCCGTGGAAATACACCAGGATGACAATGAAAGTTCCGACATCAGCTTTGACTTTGAACTGACCGCAACTGTCGCAGGGGCCAATCCCGGTGACCTCACAATCACCGCAACCGCATCCAATCAGGAGGCCCGTAAAAACATTACCAGCCTGTTTGACGAGAACATCAGCCAGTTCAGCGGCACTCTTCCGGGTGAGGAAACAACGTGGAGCGGCATCGTAAGACTTACCAACGATACCATCGTACCGTCAGGCCACACGCTTACGGTCTCCCCGGGTGCGCTCATTCTTCTCGATGGCGACCCGACTCCCGAGGGAACTGAAGGCACCGACCTCGTCATTCAGGGCAGTATTATGTCCTCAGGAACGGAGAGCCAGCCGGTCACCTTTACCTCCTCAACGGACGATTCCCCGTGGGGCCATATCCAATTTGAAAATTCCCAGTCGGCTCAATTTCAATTCTCCAATATTCACAGGGCCGGACATTCCCCGCGAGGCGGGCATACCAATCATGGTCGGGTGCTCAGGATAATGGGTTCAGACGTGAGCTTCGAAAACTGTACGATTTCGGACAATCGAGGTAAGATCGGGGAAACCGAACGCGAGGGAGGGGTTGACTCCCTGATGACCTTCAGAAGGTGTCACTGGGCTCGATCGGTCATGGGAGTCGAAACGTTCGACACAGGGGTCCTTATGGAAGACTGCTGGATCACGGATATGCTCGGGCAATACCGGGAGGATGGCGAAGTCGATGATAACGATGCGGTATACCTGCACGGAGCTGGTATCGGGCAATCCCTTGTGCTCCGCCGAGTAGTCGTCGCCAACTGCGAAGACGATGGCATTGACACTCTCGGAGCGGATGTCGTCATTGAAGACTGCCTCGTCCGGGAAATGGGAGACAAGGGAATGAGCATGCTCGGCGGAACTGCCACCGTTAGTAACTCCCTTTTTACCAACTGCGATATCGGATTCTCCGCAAAGAACGACGCAAGAGCTCTTCTCGATTTCTGCACTATCACAGATAACAGCTCGATCGGCATACAGGCGGAAAATAAGAATGGAGACGACGCTCCGAGCTTCTACGAGATCTCGAACTCCATTATCTGGAACCACCCGGAAGATATCCGCACCGACTATGACCCTACAGATATCGACCTGCAGCATACCCTTGTCGGCCTGCGGTGGCCTGATTCTCAGGAGCAGAATCAGAGCAATATCAACGACGACCCACTCTTCGTGGACCCGGGCAACCGCAACTATTACCTGAGCTCTAAATCTCCAGCAAGAGATGCGGCAAACCCGGCCCTTCCCCTCGATCCTGACGGCACACCTCGAGACCTTGGCTGCTATTCCTACGATCAGGTTTTTGATGGAGCTGGATCTGAAATTCGTTGGGTAGCAGCAAACGGGCCATACCGGATCTCTTCAGACGCAGTCGTGCCTGCCGGTGGCAATCTGATCATTGAAGCAGGAACCAGCATCTACTTCACACCCGGAACCCGCCTCACCGTCAACGGCTCTCTCCAGATTGAGGGCACTCCCTTTTCCAGAGTTCAGCTCACCAGCGTGCCCGGCGCACCCTTCGTCGATGATCCTGCCAGCGATGGCTTGCCGCCCGGCCCCCCCAAGTGGGATGGGCTAAAGATCGTTGATTCCATGGATCCAGAAAACCGCATCTCACATGTCGACATCCGTAATGCGCAGCACCGGGAGGGTTCGATCGGGATCATCCGGTCCCAATGCGTGATTGATGATGTCCGTTTCAGCGGAACCCATATTCGCATGATCTACACCGAGGATGCCTCAGTGATCATCGAAAACAGTGATTTCCCGGACATGTTTGCACCTGACGAGCAGGCTGCCGAACTTGGTCTGGACAATATCAGCGAGCACATCAAGGGCGAAGGGGATATTCCAAAGAGTGGAAGGTATATCATCCGCAATAATCGTTTTGGAACCAATAAGGGACACAACGACGTTGTAGACGTAGTCAGCGGAAACTTGCCCGAACCGATCGTTCAGATTCTTGGGAACTACTTTGCCGGATCACGTTGCGAAGAACTTGACCTCGGCGGCGATATCTATGTTGCAGGAAATACCTTCACGAGGGTTTTCAAGGATGATGAAACCTCTGACCGGGGATACGCTAATGCAATTTCTACCGGAGATCGGCCGGACACCACAACCATGGTAGCGAGGAATATCTTCTGGGACGTTGATCACGCCATCAGCCTGAAAAATGACTCCGATACCATCTTTGAAAACAACACTGTCTACAAGGTGCATCCGGACTTTGTTGACACCTTCGATAATACCAACATTGGCGCCGCCATAAATCTCTTCGTGCCGGGGGACAGCTCTCCCACACCGGCGGCCGGTGCTTACGCGGGATCCAATATCTTCATCGACATCCCCCGCGTCTTTGGCAATGCCGATATGCGGACCGAAGAGTCCACTTTCCGTACGCCTCTGGAGTTTTCCCATAACCTTGTGGACCCATTGATTCTAGACACCAGCCTTGGCGAGGAGCACCCGGGCGAATCAATCTTTGATCTGGGTGCTGACAACCTCTCGTCCACGGCACGTTTCACCAATCCAGATG
This sequence comes from Akkermansiaceae bacterium UBA4145, assembly GCA_002380675.1. Lineage (GTDB taxonomy): Bacteria > Verrucomicrobiota > Verrucomicrobiia > Verrucomicrobiales > Akkermansiaceae > Roseibacillus_B. Next base: position 712 of record DFWB01000019.1, on the reverse strand, counting down.
AAGGAGACTTCTCTCTAAGACCGGGGTCACCAGCCCTCGGAGCGGGCCCTCTTGGTGGCGACCTGGGTGCTCTCGTTCCGAATCAGGTTCAAATCTCTGGAGAGCCCCCTGTCATTACCACCTCCCGAACGGCAGAACTCACTGTCGGAGGACCTGGTATCTTCGGCTACCGCTACCGTGTCAACAACGGTCCATGGAGTGAGACATTCGATATCGGAGATGCCGGGGGTCTGGCCCCGGGGACTCCAACCATAAGAACAGCACGAATTCTTCTCAACGATCTTCCTGACGGCACCTACACTGTTTATGTCCAAGGCAGAACTTTCGCATCGGTGTGGCTCCCCGACGTTGCCGAGTCGCGCAGCTGGACCGTTGACCCCACTTTCTCCCGACTTGTAATCAGTGAAGTGCTCTCCGAAAACGACGGTGCGATCGCCCACGAAGGCACCTATCCTGATATTGTCGAACTTCACAATCAGGGGGGGGGCACTATCGATCTGTCTGGAATAAGCCTCTCTGACAACTCCGATACTCCCGGGGAATTCATGTTTCCGACGGGAACCACGCTTGCAGCTGGAGAATTTCTGATCCTGTTTGCAGACGATGTAAACGGCACCTCCGGGATTCACCTTGGCTTCTCTCTCAGCGCAACCGGTGAGGGCCTCTACCTGTTTGATGCCCCGGCTCGAGGAGCCGGCCTTCTTGATTCCAT